>JAZSNY010000043.1:0-5175 GCA_045536625.1 Candidatus Enterousia sp. | reverse complement strand
CCCTTTTGATTAGCAAACGCAATAATATAAGCCATATTCCCTTTCCGTTTATTTCATGTTTTACCTTATAAAAACCGACCGATTCGGTCAAGCCAATATATCAAAAACAGTAAAAAACACTAAAAATCAATCACATACCGTTTATTTCACATGAAACGCAAAATCAATATTGACAAACGATTGTTTTGTGCTATACATAAAAGTATGAAATTTCGATATTTGGCACATCTTTCTGTATCTTTTATCCTGGGCGTAACTTCGATTATCGCCGCACAAACAACACAAGAAAATAATTCAAAAAAACCGGCAAACACCGGTAAAACACAATTACGCCCCCTGAAATATATTACCGACACAGTGTACGTAACACCAGAAACAAAAATAACCAAGTGCGCCGCCGGACGATTCATTCCCGCCACAAACACAATTATTATATACTATTTTATTCCAAAAACACCGAACGAACAACTTGAAAAAACGTGCAACCTTAACAACACGTCCAAGCGGTACGTTCTGCGACACGAATATGAACATGCACGCAAAGCCGCTCTAACAAAACATACCGAACACCTGTCCCCCATGACACGTGCACGCGTCGCCGCACTTAATGAAGTGATGGCACCTGCCGGTGAAATCGTCGAAGCAATCGAGGCACAACACTATGAAACACAAACAGAAAAACCGGGCAGAAGATTTATAAAAAACGCATTGACCGAAATAAACGACCAATGCAAACCAAATAATATATCGCCCTATTTTTATACACAACAGGTTGCAGACATAATCATGAAACACGCCACACAGCATTACGTCAATCAAACCGCCGACGGAACATATATACACGGGTTGCGCAAAGCATACTTTAATAACAAAAAAAGCGCATATAAACCGAACCTAGAATGCGCAAAAATTAACAAAGCAATGTTCATACCACAAGTAAACATGTGGGCACCACTGTGGGATTTCGAAACAAAATATGGCACAATAAACCTGTGGGAATTGGCCACAAAAAAGCAGAAGCAAGAAATGATGCAAAAAATCGATAGCATAATATATAAAGCCACCGGCCAAAACAGCATTTTGTTAAAAAAACATAAAATACACTAAAATCAGCATATTAAAACCTGTTTCACATGAAATTACCGGTCAAAACGCACAGAAATTATAAAACCATCCCCGGTGCACGATGGAGTTAAATCATAATCAAACTTATAACGCTTCTTGGCGATTGCAATTTCAGACTCTATTTCCCGGCCTTTTAATAGAAAAAGCCGGCATTTTGTACGCGCAACATAATCCATAATCTTGTCCAACGACGCAAAAGCACGCGCAGTAAACACAATTTTGTCGGTTTTTGCCGGCAAATCCCGGACAAAATTTTCAACACGACCATGATAAATCGTCAAATTATCCAACATCAATGCTTCTTTGACCGCATTTAAAAATGCAACCTTTTTGCCAATTGATTCAACGCACGTTACACGCCACCCCAAAATCGCCAGAACAACACCGGGAAAACCAGCACCACTGCCCAAATCAACAATCGACACATCGGTCGGTAAAACATCGGCCAATTGGGCCGAATCGGCAATATGTCGCGTCTTTATATCATTTAACGTACTGGGGGCAACCAAATTCATGCGCCCAGACCAATCCCGCAACATATCTTCGTATTTATCAAATTTGACATTATTCTTCATAAGCGCTATTCTAGCATAGCCATGAAGAAAATAGAAAGCATTTTTATTACAGTTAGTTTATTGGCCGTCATTGTTATTACAGGTGGCGCAATATGGAACCATACAAAAAAACAATCAACCCAAGAAACCTATAGTTTCCCAGAAACAAATTACGCAGCCTTTTTGGCGGCACAACACGCGGTGTATGTAAACGATTTTGATTCGGCCAAGAAATTTACGCAGAACCTGGGGGATATTCCGTATCCGATTGTTCAAAACACGGTTTATTTGGCCGACTTTTTATCGGGCCGTATGCCCTTTGATGCACATCTGTTAAAAGATGAAAAAAGCATGCCGGCGCGTTTAATTTATGATGCCCACCTGATAAAAAATAACAAGTGGAAAGAACTGCATAACCGACACAAAACAGACGAATCTGCATTGGCCGCACCCTTTCGTATATGGTCTGCAATCGCAAATGATTGGCGTACGAACACATTTAATTTCATCGATAAGCTACCAACCAACCAATCATGGAAATCATTTGTGCGCGGCCAAATTTATGCACAATTGGGCGACATTGATACGGCGGCGGAACATTTTGCCAAGGTTGATACAGATTTTATGAACATAAACGACTATATGTATATTATGTCGTTCTATACCCATCATGATATGCAAAATCGTGCGGACGCTTTGCGTTCTAAGTTCATATCGCACCCCGGCGGAATGTTTATGGCAGATTACGATAAAATTCCAGACTGGTCCGTATACAGTGGATATGAAAATCAATTGGCGTTCAGCCTGGTGCAAAATGTGTCACACACCCAGATTATGATGTATTCTGACCTGGCAATGTTATTGTTACGATTTGCCCAAATTACCGCGCCAGAATTTGCACATAACAATGACACAATAGATTATTATTTGGGACAATATTTTTATACAAACGTTGGCAACCATGAAAAGCATTTTACAAAAATAAAAACCGAAAGCCCATTTTACCCGTTTGCACGTTTGCGTATAATTGAAAAAAATAAGGATATGATTGCACTGGGTGATTTAATAGAAGAATACCCATTATTTGTGCCGGCTGTAAATAAAATGGTCGCCTATAACATACAAAATGGAAACAAGCGTGCGGCACTGCGTGCAGTAAATCGCGCTTTGCGTGATGAAAATCTGGGGGATACGGGCAGGGCGTTTTTTACCAAAACCAGGGCACAAATATACTATGCTTTTGGTGATTATAAATCCGCCCAGGATGATATTAGACATGCTTCGGAAATACTGATGGTTGACGGAGAGATTATTTCGTTACAGGCCAAAATTTGGGCCGCACGAAATCGTGAACTGGAAAACGCATATGATTATGCGATGGGACTGGTTCGGCAGAATCCAACAGATATCATGGCATGGGATACGTTGGGTGTTGTAGTCGCAGCGCGCGAAGGGGTGGACGCAGCGTTGGAATTAATGGAACGCGTTGGAGAAATATCAGAAACGTGTTCTTCTTTGTATGTAAACCTGGGGGACATGTATGCAGCAAAGGGCGACGTAGATAAAGCCACAGATGCATACAAACGTGCAATTGATTTATCGGACGATGGATTAACGGTTGTCCCATTTGTTGAAAGAAAGATAAGGAAATTAAAATGAAAATAGGAGTAATTGGTGCAGGCGCATGGGGAACCGCATTGGCAATAATTTCTGCACGTGGCGGGGCAAATGTCACACTGTGGTCATATGATGGCGAGCATAAACATTTTGATGATGTCGAAGTTCCACAAAATATCAAAATGACCGGGGAAATGAATGATTTGCGCGATATGGATACGTGGCTGATTGCAACACCGGGGGCATTTTTTCGTGAAACATTGCGCCGGGCACGCGATACATATAATGGACAACCAATCATTATCTGCACCAAGGGGGCAGAAAATCAAACCGGGCAATTTATGTCGGAAATTTTACAATCCGAATTGCCAGAATGTCATGAATATGGCGTGCTGTCGGGCCCACAATTCGCAGCCGAGGTTGCACACAATGTCCCCACCGGTTCAACATTGGCGGGCACACGTGGCGCGTTGGTCGCGGGGGCGGATGCATTGAACAAACTGTATCTGAGCGAGAGCGACGATATAATTGGCGCCCAGGTTTGTGGAGTTGGAAAAAATGCGTTAGCGTTGATTTGTGGATATAACAAAATTATGGCACGCGGCGAAAATGAACGCGCAATGATATTTACACGCGCGTGGAATGAAGTCATGGAGATAGGTATGGCAATGGGCGCGAAAATGCGTACGTTTTTAGAACTGTGCGGAATAGGGGATTTATTCTTGTCCGCAACCAGCGAAACAAGTCGTAATTTCTCGGGCGGGATGTCAATTGCGCGTGGAGAAGAACCAAATGGCACCGTTGAAGGAATATTTGCGTTGAACGGATTGATTGCACGCGGACGTGATTTAGGTGTCGATACACCGATATTAATTCAAATGCGAAACAAATTAAAAATTTAATAAAAACACCGGCAAATGCCGGTGTTTTTATTTTTTATTATCATGGGGCGGGCGTGGCAAAATTGGATGCGCTTCATCAGAATCAAACCACGGTTTATATTCACGCATAAAATGCATTATCAAACTTAATTCACGCTGGATTATTTCCATCTTTTTATACAGGTACAAAAGATAACCTGTTTTATGTGATAAACTGCGATGTCTGTCTGATTCCGGGACGCCCATAACAACCTCTGTAAATAAATAAAAAAAATGACCACATTTGAAAAGTGGTCGGGAGTTGAACAAGCCTACAACACTAGACCCCGTGAACTTTCGATACACGGCATCCCGACCAAGGTCGGGCATTGTTAGTCTTATTAGTGTTGTAGGCTTGTTCAAGGCCGTTCACTAACAAATGTCTGGTATTATTTGTAATATAAAATTAATAAAAAAGCAATAAAAAATCCCCATTTCGGGGATATTTTAGTACATTGTTTGCAAAACGTGTTTGTTCTTGTCCAGGTTAGATAACATTTTGCCACTGCCACATGCGACACATGCCAACGGATTATCCACCACAAACACCGGTAATCCCGTTGCCGCACGAATCGCAATATCAAGCCCACGCAACATAGAACCACCACCGGTCATCGCAATACCCAAATCCGCAATATCCGCAGATAATTCAGGTGGCGTTAATTCCAATGCCTGGCGTACTGTATCAACAATTTTTGAAACCGTCTGGGCCAGCGCACCCGCAATCTGAGATTCGGTAATAACCGTTTCGCGCGGGGTTCCCGACAGCAAATCACGCCCCTTGATCTTCATGGTTAATTCATTGGCCTTGTCCTTGGGCGCGATGGCGGTACCAATGCGCTTTTTAATTTCTTCGGCCGTGTTTTCACCAATCAACAGATTTTTATTCTTTCTTACAAAATCAATAATATCAATGTCCATCTGGTCGCCAGCGGTACGAACCGCGTTCGAATACACGA
>JAZSNY010000022.1:0-46002 GCA_045536625.1 Candidatus Enterousia sp. | reverse complement strand
CCCCGCCCCGGTGGCCACAAATATACCATCGGCGCCAATTGCCCCCACCCCGCAATTTACACCACCCGCATCACAAACAAATGATTGGCCCGAACTGCGTGAAATTTTTGAGTCCGCAGACTACACAATTAAACGCGCCCCGAAAATCGGCACCGTTCAAACCGCCCTGTTGGCGATTGGCACAGGCGAACAATTATGGTTGGGCGCAGTCGGCATCAACACAGACAAATTAAAGGACGCTGTTAACACCATGGCCGGCGTATTTTCCGACACCCTGGATGATATTTACATAAACATTAATGCATTTGTAATATCCGCCCCCGACGCCAATGCGCCGGCCGCACCCGACATTTTAACATTTGACAGCATGGATACATTGCGCAACTATATTAACGAACACAAGAACACACCACCAAACGGGGAAGAAACAGAAAGCTTTGAAGCCTTCTCTTCTTACATCTCGACCGTGGTTGATTACCTGGGGAAAATTTGATGCAATTAAATCAGTCTGCTGCTGAAAAACTTATCGCTGAATTGGGTATGAAGGATATGCCCATAAAAATGTTGCATCCGACCCCAACGGCCGTTTCCCCCGATTGGTTTACGAAATACAAAGAACTGTGCAAACAATTTATGTTATCCCTGACCGATTCGGTTGAAACATTGGCATTTATGAACCTGCCCCAGGAAGAATTTATGAACCTAATTATGGGTCACAGCGTTCCCGAAAACATGTCTTTTCGCCTACGTGTTCCATTGGTAATGGGGGGCAAACTGGAAATAGACAACATGTTTATGTGTCGCACATTTCCGCACGCATACAACATGGATCGTTTTATAATGGCCCAATCGGGCGCATCCACAATATGGTTACCCGACCCACCGACCAAGGTATACCATCCGGCCCAAACACTGGGCGGTGGCGATGGTGGCAACGGCACCGAAGACCGATTGACCGAAACTATCGCATCCCAAATTGTGGGCGACCGGGATTTTTAATTATACGGGGGGATAAAAAAATGACACCGACCGAATTTTTATCCGCAATGAAATCACGTGGCGCAATATTTGCACCACCTGCGACAGTAAATCAAATAACATTCACAAACGCCACATTGCAACAGCGCAGACATGCAATGTTGCCACAAACATTTATCGATTTATTTACCATGGCCGGTGGCATAAACCTGGGCAGCGGATATATATTTGGCCCGAACGAGATTGCGCGCAATGGCCTGTACCCCATCCCAAACATAGTACAAGTAAATAATGATATCGCATCATTTGGCAAAACCACGGGCAGGACGATATTTGGTCGCAATGACCTGTTCTATTTTGCCTTTGACGTATTCGGCACATGTTATTTATTAGATAATTTAACACTTAATCCTTTGCGCAGATACGACGATGTATACCGCGCATTAACCGATTGCTTAATTGCAGGAAAAATCTAAGATGAAGAAAATATCAGTATCCCTGTCCGGTCACCAGACCAGCATTACCCTTGAACCAGAATTTATTGATGTCCTGCGCACATTGGCCACCCGCATGGGGCGCCCCATGGCACAAATAATAAATGAAATCGATGAAACGCGCATCCCCGGGACCAATCTGTCATCTGCGATACGCGTATGGATATTAAACCAAATGATATTGGGCACTGACAAAAATTAAACCCGCAATTTGCGGGTACTTTTATTTAACGGTATATTGTGTCATTTCATCATTATTATGCTTGTTCATAACCAAACTCATATCGGGCTTCATATATATCAAAGCACGATATTTTCCATCCGCCGATACCGGTTGCGACCATAGATGCCCCGCCCAACAGTTTGTTGGCCGTTGATTGTTCTTTTTCCTTGGCTTTATCCAACACACTTTGCGCAAACGCATCAACAGCAAAGCATACGGAATTTAACAACTATAAAAGCACCAAATATTTTTTCAAAAAACTCTCTCCCAATATTCATTAATTGTGTCACATATCATCCCTGCGTACAAACACGATTGCCCCAACACACGCAAACAATAAAATAATTATCATCCACGCATCACGTCCAATTATACGATATGGCGTTTCATGCGCCCCCCAAACATATCCATCCAAATGCCCCGCCACCCCAATCGGCAAAGACGAAATAACTTCGCCATCGGATGCAACAAACGCACTTATTCCCGAATAATTTGCACGCACAATCGGCAACCCTGATTCCATGGCATATCTGCGCACCATATCCAAATGCTGATACGTTCCCGGCGTATTACCAAACCAATTATCATTTGTGATATTTACAATCGCATCCACACCATCGGCCCCATATGGCACCAAGGAATCAGAAAAAACAATTTCATAACATATCGCCGGCACCAATGAAAAACCATTTATATCAATTACCTTGGGGCCATTGCCGGGGGTTAAATTAACGGGCGCCGGCATGAATCCCAACGGCCTGTATTCTCCAAACGGCACCAGATGCGATTTACTGTAAAAATCTTCAACAACCCCCAATTTATTTGACACAATCATAGAATTATAAACCTGCCCCAGGTTATCCAACGCATGCGCCCCAATTATAACATTTCGCCCAATAACACGTGCGAAATCAAAACCTTCGCCATCAATCAATGCAAACGGATATGTTGTTTCGGGAAAAACAACAATGTCAATCCCCGCAACATCCCCGGTCAATTCAATCAAATTTTGTAAATTTTTCTGTGCATTTTCCAACGCCTGTTCACGACTATGCGATGCCTTTTGCACCTGACTGCCACCGGGTTGGACAATGCGAATCATTGTGGTTATCTCTTCCGCACCTCCATCCGCATATTGCATATTTTTTTGACCATGCCACGCACCAACACCAATCAGCGCACAAAATACCCCCATCGCCACCCAACACGCACGACAACGACGATTTCGCATCACCTCAACCACGGCCGCAATCAATCCAATAATAACAAAGGTTAACCCCAACGCCCCCCACAACGACACAGAGTTCATCAACATCGGCCACGGCATTGCAATATTCGCAATCGGGTTCCACGGAAATCCTGTAAATGCCCACTCGCGCAGCCACAAAATTACGGTCCACCCCCCCGCAAATACAAATACACGCGAAGCACCACTTGTTCTAATACGCGCAACCGCAACAAACGGCCACGAAAAAATCATGGCACCTGCCAACGCCAAACCAATTATTCCCGGCACCGTCCAAATGGCAAACTGGACGGTTAAATCAGGCACCACATATATGGAATTTAACACCCACCAAAACATGGCAACCGCATACATTGCCCCAAAAGGCGCCACACGTAAAAACGCCCGCCCCACGCCACCAATTTTATCATTACGAACCGTCAACCAATACGCCCCCGCAATCCCGATAACGGTCCACCACCATTGATAAAAAGGTGCAAACCCAAAACACGCAACCGCACCAAACACTGCGTACAGCGCGTATTGCACCCATGAATTTTTACGCACACGTATTCGATTTAAAAGGCGCACCAATCGCCCACCGGGGCAACACGACACATCATCACAAGCCATATCATCTTCACCCGCATACGGATTTTTAATCCCCAATTTTTTCAGTGTTTTTATTTCATGCATTTCCATAATTGTGGCCTCATCATCCGTAATATGATCATAGCCCATCAAATGATGCACACCATGCACAACCATATGTGCCACATGATGTTCAAACGGGATATTTGCGTTTTCTGCCTGTTGCATAACGGTATCAATGGATATATAAACATCACCCAACAAAACATCATCACCCAATTCAAAAGACAAAACATTTGTTGGTCTGTCAACATTGCGATACGTCTTGTTTATTTCGTGAATTTCCGTATCATCGGTTAAAATTATTGAAACCTCGGATTCTTTGTATACGGGGGAATTCATGACCCCTACGATTTTTTCAAAATCGATTTTATATTTATTCCAACGCACATCATGAACATCAACATATACTTTCATATCTTATACCTATGCTAAATCATTTCCTTTAAATTCCCGACCATATAAAAATATATCTGCCCTGGCATTTTTTTGATGTATCTGTCTTATACTGGCATCAAAAGCCACCTTTTTATTTTTACCTTTGTCCGCAATAGCGTTTAATTGTTTATTTGCACGATTAATTGCATCCTGATATACCTTTTTACGCTTTTCACCCAAATCATCCATTTCCGCATTTTCCAACGCAGTCTTATAATTTTTAATTGCAGACTCATAATTCACGCGTGCTTTTTCCTTATCTCCACTCGCCTGGTAAATCTTGGCCATTTCTTCACGTGCAGTCCCCGCATTATAATAAGACGCCGCCTTAACATCACGATCCAACAACAAATCTTTGTTCGCATTCATACGCGCATTACCACGTTTAACAGTTTGCAGACATTTTTCATAATATGCTATTGACTTATTCTTGTCACCCAACTTTTTATAAGTCAGTGCCAGGCTACTGTACGCCTCCATATTGTCTGCATCTTCAACGATTGCCTGCTTATACAACTTTTCCGCCGTTGCATAATCCCCCTTGGCAAAAGCGGATTCGGCCTGATTCAACAACGCCATAGAACGTTCAATAACCTTGTCCTGTGATGTTTTTTCATCGACCTTTAACGTCAGTTTATTTCCACCATTTTGCTTGTTCACGGACGCCATCAATTCGCATCCCAATTTAAAATCCCCCAGGAAACTTGAAACCTTCCTATTATCCCCCTTGGCACGCGCCAATGCATATTTAACCGTTTCTTTGCCCAACAGGAAATGACCATTTCTGTACACATTATTTATATTAATACGCGAAAAAGCATCACGATCCAATTCCATAAAATCCTTTATATCTATCAACCCTATGGCATACGCGGCACACCACCAACGACGCTTTAATGTACCATCACGCCATTTTGCCGCCCCCGGATAATACGCAAAGGCATCTGCGACCTGTTGTACGGTTTTTGCCGCAGATATGCGATTGGCAATTCCCGCCATATCCGCGGGTCTTTGATAGCCCGCCCAAACCAGCGCCACAGACTGTTGTGCCCCAATATTATTTTTTCCTTGAATTGCACTTTGTAAACCGGGCAATGTTTCATAAATCAAATGACGTTTACATTGTTCATAATTACCCGCCTTATCAAATATCTTTACTTTTTTTACGTCAATCGAATTTGGAACCCGATATAATTCAGCAATATTATTGTAATAATATGTATAGGTATTTCCCAAACCATTGGTCGAACGAGACTCTGTTCCATGTCTTTTTGGCTCTGCACGATACGTTTCCAATTCTGTTAAACCAATGGCTATCTCGGGCCAATATTCATTTATGGCCTGTTTTACAAACTGTGCCTCGTCCGGGTTAACGGTTCGCGTTTCAGACGTAACAACAATTTCTGTTGGTGCAAGCTGTTCTGTTTTTTCATGCGTCACCCCTGTTGCCACCGGTTGGATTTTTTCTTTATCGGTATCCGTAACATCTGATATAACAACAGCTTCTTTTTTACTTTCTTGCTTTACTTCCTTTTTTGGCGCATCTCTGTCATCCATCATTGTGTTTTTTGCAACCCCAACCGCCCCCGCGACAGATGCCGCCAACATGGTCCAATAGGTCAAATACCCCATTACCCACGGATGATTTTTCACAAATTTTGATAACGTTGATGGCCCATATTTTTTTCCTGTTTTGGGATTAATGTATTTTTCGGCTTCTATCGCACTGTATTCCGCAACCTGTTCTAATTCACGCACATACATATTATCGACAAAAATCTTGTTAAATCCCCGAACCAAATATTCGCCCAACCACAGGGATGCAACCCCGGTAATCTTTCCCCCCTGCTGAACATTTTCTTTTACCCACACCAAAAATTTATCAAAATCAAAGTCTTTATCTTCCAACAACTCCCGCCACGACACAGTATCCGGAACCTTTATATTGCCCAATTTTTCGCGCAGATTCTTGGCCGCATCTGCAACCTTACTCGGTCCCCTGCCTAATTTTTCAGCCGCTGTAATTTTTCTGTATGCCATGACTTACTTCCTCCCCAGGCCTGATTTTTTTGCAATTTTTGAACGTTTCCGCGCATACGCGGGCGCCACAAAGGGATAGTCATCCGGCAACCCCCACTTTTCACGATACTGTTGCGGTGTCAAATTAAAACGCCGTTTAATATACCGACGCAACATTACGTGCCATGTACCATCTTCCAGGCATTGTATTTTATCCGGCGTTACGGAATCTTCGATTTGTTGCGGTGTCACGGACGTGCCACGTAAAATCTCGCGTGCATTACGCACAGCCTCTTCCATGGTCAGTGCCGGATTTGCCGAAATTGCCGCCGCGGCCAAATTCGCCACAGCCAACGTAAATTCAGAATTTTTATTTACCAACTTGCCAATTCCTTTATAATTTAATAAGATAATTATATCACAAATAAACACTAAATAAAAGCCAAGTAAAATGACACGACCTCTTGCCGATTTAATGCGTCCAAACACGATTGATGATGTTGTGGGCCAACAAACATTGTTGGGTGAAAACGGCCTGGTCCGCCGCATGGTTGATAATAAAAAGTTATCTAATTTAATTTTATGGGGTCCCCCCGGCTGTGGCAAGACCACAATTGCGCGTGCCCTGGCAAATTCCGTAGACATGGATTTTGTTCCGATGTCCGCGGTATTTTCCGGCACCGCCGACATTAAAAAGGCGATGGATGCCGCCCGCATGAATCGTGACATTGGCCGCAATACATTACTGTTCATTGATGAAATCCACCGTTTTAACAAAACGCAACAGGATACACTTTTGCCATATCTGGAAGATGGCACGGTCGTATTCATTGGCGCCACCACCGAAAACCCCAGTTTTAATTTAAACAACGCATTACTGTCACGTTGTCACATTGGTGTATTACAACCACTGTCCACCGAAGATTTACTGACATTAATGTCACGTGCCGAAGATTTTACCGAAAAAAAATTACCATTGGAAAATGAAACACGCATGCACCTGGCACAAATGGCGGATGGCGATGCACGCTTTTTATTAAACACGATTGAATATTTATTTAATGCAAATTTCAAGAAACCATTATCGCCGGACGCCTTGGATTGCGCCGTACAGAAGCGCGCGCCACTATCTGACAAGCATGGTGATGAACACTATAATTTAATATCCGCCGTTCACAAATCCCTGCGGGCCAGTGACACAGACGCCGCCCTTTATTGGACGGCACGCATGATGACATCGGGCCAGGACCCCATGTATATATTCCGCAGACTGACCCGTTTTGCGGTCGAAGATGTGGGCCTGGCCGACCCGAACGCATTACAGGTCGCAATTTCCGCATGGTCCGCATACGAAAGACTGGGCAGTCCCGAAGGCGACCTGGCACTGACACAACTGGTTATTTATTTGGGCACCGCCCCAAAAAGCATTGGAAACTATCGCGCACAAAAGGCGGCATATGCATGCGCCCGTGAAACGGGGTCGCTAATGCCACCAAAAAACATTTTAAACGCACCGACCAAGATGATGAAAAACCTGGGATATAACGCGGGATATATTTATGACCCCGATACCGCAAACGGATTTTCGGGTCAAAATTGTTTCCCAGAATCCCTTGGCCGTCAGAAATTCTATGAACCCGTCGAACGTGGCTTTGAACGCGAAATAAAAAAGCGCCTGGATTATTGGGAATCGTTGCGCGAAAAAATAAATAAAAAGCCCTAGCGCTTCTTGGTCATAATATCACTAATTTCACGCAAAACCATACGTACATTATTGACACAGTCGGTTGACCTGGCCATACAACCAACATTTGCACGTTTAATCAATCCGGTCAACGTCCGCCCCGGTCCCAATTCATATGCACGCGTAATATTATATTGCGGAAAAGTTTCCATAATATCCAACCATCGCACACCATGCGTCATTTGATTACACAACGCATCCCGCACATCACGCGGATTTGACATAAACGATGCCGTTTGATTTGAATACCAATTTGTTTTTGGCGCTTCAAACTGGATTCTTTCCATACGTGCGCGCAACATCTTTTCCGCACCACTCATCAATGCACAATGCGCCGGCACAGAAACATTTAATCGTTTGGCAATACGTGCACCCAATCTTTGTGCCGAATCCACAATCGCATCCAACGCATCATTATATCCACTTATCACAAATTGATCACGTGCATTATGATTTGAAATTTGCGCATACCCCAAACCCGCGGCATTAACCAAACACTGTTCAACTTTATCTTTATCCAGTCCCACAATTGCGACCATTCCACCATTTCCGGGCACATCCTGCATATATGTTGCACGGAGCACCAACATTTGGACCACATCTTCTATTTTCATACTGCCCACACAATACAGGGCCGAATATTGTCCCATTGAATGTCCCGCCATAGCATATGCTATGGCGTGCAACGGCACGCCATACTCGCTTTCGACAACACTTGCAATCGCAACAGAATGTGTAAATGTGGCCAACGACGTATTTTCCGGACGATTCAATTCCAACCAAGACCCATCAAAGCAAATTTTTGCAATATCACGTTTCGCGATATCAGACACCTGTTGAAATACATAACGCACCGATACAAAGTCATGAAACAGGTCTACGCCCATACCCACGTATTGCGCCCCCTGTCCTGGAAAAACAAAAATTATTTTTTCTTGCATAGCAACAAAACCATAACACAAATAAAATTATTGTCAAACAAAATCACCCAACCCCATGCCATGCTAAAAAATAAATTAGAAATATTTAGATACATGCGATGCCCACAACATAGTGTAAAAATGTTACACAAGTTGTCAACACCGCATGCAGATAGGTCATTATAATTTATTTCTTTAGAACAAGATATTAATACGTGCCCCAACCTGGATATCATCGGCTTCGAATTCATAATCCAAATGCCCAACATACTGGGTATTGCCGTATTGACGCACCAATTTAGTATGTAACCATTCTTGATCAAAATCTATATTATCAATGGGGTCTTTATGTGTTGCCTTGCGAACGGTGACCCCAACACCAACACGCCAATCGGGGGCGGTGCGAAAATACGCCTCGGGCATGAAATCCAGGAACGCCACACCACGCGTATCATCAAAAACCCACGTTGATTTAACCGTCGCCGACAATGTCATCCCCGCCCATTGCCGTCCCAAACGCACCCCCGCATAATACGTAGAATCCGCATAATCCGGCGTACGCACGCGCGAACTGCCCGCAAATTTAAATCCAAACAAAACATCTGAAATTATACGCGCATCATTATCATCGGCATTACTCATACGATAAATTCCACCCAAATCAATCGCAGAAAAACCATCTTCGTCTCCATTAAAATCATGCTGATAATGAACATTTGCACCGATAACGAAACGATTATTCATACCATAAGACACAGTTTGTCCAAAACGCAATATATGGTCCCAATATGCCACCGCAGATTGCGACAATATTGCATCATCGCCCAACAAGAACAATGGATCAGACGTATCCATGGACAAATCATTTGCATTTGATACTGCCGGCATCAGCACACAAAACGACAATAAAAACAACGATAAAAAATTACGCATAAAATCCTCTCTCCTGCACAAAAAATAAAACCCATGCCCCCGAAATCCGGGGGCATGATTTACATCAAACTAGAATTGGAACATAACCTGTAAACCGATTGACGTTTCGGAATATTTATCCAAATCAACCGTACCAATTTTGGTCAGGCTATCCAAACCAACACTTGGTTCCATCCAGTACAAATCTAATTCCTTGCCATCGGCACTGTCATAGAATACTGTTTTTGCATACAGATTCAACGCGAACCAATCATTTGGTTGCCATCCAATTGCGCCCTTAATCGATGCGGAATTATGCCAGTCATAGTGTCCAAACACACCTTCCAAATTCAGTGTCCAATCTTTGTTCAACACGCTGAACACACCCATACCGCCTTCGAAATACATGGCACTGTCATCACCCACCTGGTATGGGATATACATCATCGCCGGTACACCATTGGCGTCCTTACCTTCAACGCCATTACCATAAGAATTGCCATCCAACGCCAAATACCAACCACGCGCCAAACCATAGACGGTTGAAGACGCAACCTTGTATCCAACTTTGGCCTCTAACAAAAAGTTATCGGAAATATCTTTCTGATGTTGATAATATGCGGATGCCATACCAATCCACTTTTCATTATCCATGAAACGCCACTGGCCACCAATACCGAACAGATTCAATCCATTGTCATCCATTTTATCAGATGGCGAATTATCATCCCATTCGAATTTATATTCATCCATATCGAATTCGGCCATACCCATCACCGCAATGGTATCGGTAATACCATAACTGAAATCTTCCTTGATAGAAAAGCGCGACATATCCCATTTACCCCCCAAACCGTTCAAAGGATAAACTTCGGTCGCACCATCATAAACGGGCATGGTCTGATTAATTGTAAAATCATAACCACTGGTTGTATAACCCAAATCGGTCACAGAGCCAAAGACCCCACCCAACGGCTGATAGAACGGGTGTGCAATAAAGTATTTACGTGTTAACTTATTGACAACTTTTTCACTGCGTGTCGTACGTGTTGTTGTTTTTGTTGCACGTGCCGACGACGAAGACGCCCCTTCGTACTGTTTATACAGCGCGCTGCGGTTTGCCGGTTTTGTATAGTACAAATCACCTGCATCCTTGGTTTCATATGTTTTTGTTGTAGTACGCGTTTTATATTTTTGATAGTTTACCTGTTCGCGTGAACGCGTGGCGGGCGCCCCCGACAGATTTGCACTTGAAGCCGCACGCACCCCCGAATTGGTCGCCGCATCAACACCACCTGCCCCCAAAATGGCCAGGACCCCAACAATACCAAAAAATGTTTTTTTCATGAACTTATCTCCTTTTGGTAAAAATTATATCACAAAGCCCCCACATAAAAAAGCAAAAAACCAACTTTATTTGCTTGACGTTTATTTCTTTTGTACTATATATATTAATATAATAAAATCAAAGGAGCTTTATTCATGTCACAAGATTACACAATCAAACAGGCATACGATATCGCCATGGCCTTTATCAGCGATTGCGACACCAAGGTCCACGCAACAGTTAACGAACGCCATATCTCGTATACATTTGAAAAACGTTTCCGCACCGATTTACCATATTGTTTAAGCATTTATGTTGAACGTGGCGCACCGGAAAAACGCGGATTCTTGATGGATAACAAACGCGGTCACATCATGTTGCAACGCGGCACCGCAACCACATCTAAACATGGTGCGCGCACATTATTTTCTGCATATACTGATTGCAATGCGGGTCGTGCGGTGGATAAAACCCAATCCGATATTGTACGTTTCGGCACACGCATGTTATCCCCACGTTTCTTTAAATTGTTGGACATGGCGGAAAAACGCGTATCCGGCAAAATTAAAACCATGGACAATTCCGGCGAAATATACATGAAAATTTATCGCATCCGCGAAAACCAAAGATAAAAAAATCCCCCAACCGGGGGATTTTTTTAACCAACAACACCACAATTCTATTTTTTTTGCTGTCGTTGCGAATTATTATATGCACGATATTGATTTTGCAAACACGACCGCATCCTATCTATCATGGATTGGAAATTTCTTTTATCCAGTGTTTGCGGTTTTTTTGCATCCTTAACCTTACAATACTCATTAAAAACATCTCGTTCTCTATTACAATTTTCCGCACCATTTATCTTTTGTCCCGACAACCCACAAAAATCCTGAACCAACTGTTTTTTTAATTCGGAACTAACGTTATCTCCATTACCCGACATATTAACAATCATATTCAAATTATCTTCATAGCACTTCAAGATTTCCGAATCCTGATAATAATTCAGACAATTCTTGACCCCTGCCATATGAATATTTCTGTCATCAGATTTAAACGAAGATGAACCCGACGAAGAACCACCGGACGACGAAGATGCCCCTTTGGCCTCTAAACTGGTTGTCAAGACAGCCTTTTCCAACTGGGTCTTCAATCGCCGCAACATCGATTCCATCTGTTCATACTGTTTATACATCTGTTGCGTAATCAGCGTCGTTTTCATTGCGATAACATCGCGCATCAATTCCTTGTCCGCACCGGTTGGATTTTTCGTTTCCCCAATATTATACGCATGTGTCGAACACAATGCCAATTCCGCCACAATCGCATCATTTTCAACATCATCGCAACCGTTTTCGGCCGCACCAACCGGCCCGGCCATAATCACAGCGGTCAAAATAAAAAATCTAATAAAAATATTTTTTAATTTTTTCATTTGTCAGTATTCCAAAAATTCGACAACTCAAACTTTAATTGTTTTGCGTTCAGTTTTCCACTATTACAATGGGACATATCCGGATTATAGGCAACGTTCCCACACTTACAACAAAGCCCCCTAGCCGCTTCGCTATAATCAAAGTTAACCTGCCCGCCATAACAATCAGTCACACTACACATCGACGGTTTTGCAGCACTACTTTCCGCTCGACTGCGCCGTTTTTCGGCATCGGCCGCTGCAAGAATCTCGTCACCATAAAAAACACACCCACCCGTCAATGAACAGCGCCCCGACTTCGCATCAAAATCAGTTGAACATTTTGAATCCACTTGTCCTGCCAAATCTGCAATATTCTTACATTGACTATCGGTTGTCTGTTTAAACACACTGTCAAGCAATCCCGACCCGCCAAAACTGGACGCCTTTATCGCCCCCCCATACTTGTAATTGTTTTCTAAATCTTTACTGGACACACAAATTTCACGCGGCAACTTTTTGGTTTGAATTGCACTTAATAAATTCTGATAGCCCTGGGGGGTCAATGCACAATATTTCAAACGCGACACATCCGCATCTGTTGAACCGGTCATATAACGATTTCCACCGATATAATCCGGCGCATCCTGTAATATTATGCGTTCCAACGTATCCAAATCCAACGTTGCCCCCTGTTTAGAACCACGCCGCCCAAATATCGCAATCGAATCCAACGCAGATGTTGCACAACCAACACGCACCAAACGATCACCTTCGTAATTTTCGTCCAACCATTCACGTAACACCGGTTCATTTTCACCCGCGCCACCCAACAGTTCGGTCAGTGTACAACGCGAATCATCCTGGGGCGGGACGGCCATACCAATTGTGCATTCCTGGCCACCTTTGACATAATCACGTTTAACCGAACGACCATTTGGACAATTATATTTATCATAATCCGCCACCGAATGTTTTGCATCCTTGCCCGTACACAGGAATTTACCCCATTGATTACACGCACCACTTAACATCATAATAACATCGGACACATCCACACCAACCGCCAACGCCATTTCCAACGCCTCGTACGCTTCATCAACAATCGTATCATACGGTTCAAAAAATTGTTGCGCTTTGACCTTAAAGGTTTTAACACGTTTTGGCCCCGCACAATTATTACCGCGCGTATCACACCCCGCATATGTAAATGCATCCTGCATGGTTGCATACAGTTCTTTTAATGCAACCTCGGCATTTTCAATTTTTGATAAAATCTGACCTGAAATTTTTTGACGTGCTAACAAATCCGCATCGACCCCCGCAACTGCGGCCTCTTCCTGTTCTGCGGTTATTTGTGTTGCGCTTTGCGCCGCAGCGGCACTGGCATTTGCGGCGCTGGCACTTGCATCTGCGACCTGTTTTTGTGCCTCGGCAACCAACTGTTTTTGTTCATCCAATGCGGCCTGCATCTGTGCCATTTGTTGGGCATTTTGCTGTTGCATTTCGTATTGCATTTGTTGCATCTGCTGCTGCATTTGTTGCATTTGGGCACTGTTTTGTGCGGCGGCCGCCGCGGCCGCTGCATTTTGGGCCGCCAACTGTTGCTGTTGCAGATCTGCATTTGCATCGGCAACAATTTGTGCAGAAATAAATTCGATTAAATCTTCACCATGTTTTTTACATGTCGCGTTACTGTTAACGCATCCCGACACAATCGTACGTGCCAACTCCATCGTCGTGCATCCCGCACACTTTGGTTGCGCGCACCGCAAAATCAAAGAATTACAGTTTCCAAAATCCGCCTTGGGCTTTTCCCCAACCGGCCCAGTCGCCAAGGACCGACTGTTCATCATTTGATTCCAATTATTGTTATTTGTTGCACCACTGTTACCGTTCCATGCGGTCAGATTACTGCCCGCGGTTGTTGCAACATTCGCACCCGCGACACACGGTATCGCGCACAAAGCCATCAACAAAAATCGCATAAACAACTTCATATTCTCTCTTAGGCGTAATTTTATCACAAAAACATAATTTATAAAAGACAATTTTTACTAATACAAATTAAAGCACCTCTTACAAAAACATACTTTTCTTATACAAATTATATTTTACAACCAAAAACCGCCCAAAACGGGGCGGTTTCATATTATTTAATCCACAACCCTAGGCTGCGGGCTCTCCAACTGTCCCAGATTCTACCATCGCATCAGTCGCGGGCGCTGCAACCGAAACCAATTCAGAAATCAATCCCTGCAATCTGGTTGCAGTATCCACATCATTCAATGCAATCGCAATTGTATATGCCGACTCCAAGTCTATCCGCGCCGCATCCGTATTTCCCAGATTCAAATTCAATGCCGCCGATTTTTCAAAATAGCTCATCGCCCTATTAGACAGGGCTTCACGCTCGTCCATTGTTGGGGCACCCTGAATCTGTTCCGAGATTACACGAATTGCCGACGAATAATCATTAATAGCATCCGCATAATTACCAATCGCTGTATACGCCTCGGCACGTTCAGCATAAACCGTCGGATTCACCGTACCTTCGGGACGGGCCAAAGAATTAGTATAATCCGCAATCGCCCCCTGCCAATTCTTTAACCACAGGTTTAACTGACCACGTTTTGCATACAGGTCACGCATCTGTAACATAGGACTTGGGTTCTGCGTGTTTGCAGCCAAAGCATTGTTAATATCGTTTAATGCCGCATTGTAATCCTCCAGGCGGGTATTCAACAATGCACGATCATAATAGGCAACCGCATTTGCCGGGTCCTTAAACAACGCAGTATTAAAATCATCCAACGCCGCGCGATAATTTCCGGCCTGCATTTGCGCTTCGCCACGCAGGATATAGGTTTCAACCGTTGGTGCCCCGGCATCAATCGCTGCGGTTAAATCTGCAATCGCTTCGTCAATATTACCGGCCAACAATTTTTCTTTACCATTTTCATAGAAATCAGCCGACTGCATCAAAACTTCTTCTGTAATTTGAACATTTGACACATCTGGAACATCATTGTGTGAACGTCCCAAAATATAAAATGTTGCCGCAATAAAGAACAAAATAATAAACCAATACACATAAATCGACACCGACCATGGATTAAAGCATGGTTTTTCCGGCTTCGTTTTTATTGTTGACTTTGACGCCACAGGCCGTACCTTTGCACGATTCTTTGAAACTGTATTTTTTTTCAGTGATGTTTTTTTCATATAAAACTCCCTTCCTTTTAATAGAATATTAGATAGTTTTTAACATTTCGTCAATTGTTTTCTGCTCTACCCGTTCAATTTTTCCGACGGGTAATTTTCCCAACGATATTTTTCCATATGATATGCGGTGTAATTTACGAACCGGACACCCACATGCACGCAGTACAATTCGAACTTCATTCTTTTTTCCTTCACGTATTGTCACACGTAAATTATTGTTTGGTAAGATATCAATTTCCATGGGCGAATAAATAATCCCATCAACCGTCACGCCATGACGCGCACGATTTAATCCAACTTCATCAATATTATTTACCGTTGCAATATATGTACGCGTAATATTTGAAGATGGTAATGTTAATTTCCGTGCCAAATCTCCATCATTGGTCAATAATAACAACCCCGTTGTTTTATAGTCCAATCGACCAACATATTTTAAATTCTTATATTCATCCGGCAGGCAATCATATATTGTTTTACGGCCGCGTGGGTCATGCGTTGTTGTCATGGTGTTTATCGGTTTGTGAAACGCATATAATTCTGTGTCCGCGCGATGTTGAATTGGCGCACCATCGATTTTGACCACATCGGTATCTTCTATGAAAAAAACGGGCGTCGTAATCTTTTCGCCGTTAACCGTAACGCGCCCCGACAAAATCATCTCTTCGGCCACGCGTCGCGAAGCAAATCCCGAATCTGCAATAAACTTGGCAATTCTGATTCCCATATTATTTCACCATTTTTGCAACCGCAATTGCCGCCGCCAATTCAGCGCGCAAAATTGTTTTCCCCAATGATATACCGTGCGCGCCCGCATTATCCAATGCGGAAAATTCTGCATCCGAAAATCCACCTTCGGGCCCGACCAAAATCGTTCGAATTCCGTCTAAATCTTCGTTTGTTTCATGTCCATATGCCGCACGTTCATCGGCAAAGACAATGTTTGATAAATCAAGTTCGGAAAATTTAACCGGCGGTAAAATTTTTGGCACGCTGTTACGATTTGATTGTTCGGATGCTTCGACCACAATTTTTACCATACGTGTCCAATTTATATGGTTTGCATTTGTGCGTTCCGTTATAACCGGCTGAAAAGTCGCAACCCCCATCTGGGTTGCCATGTTTAACAAATCGTCCGTGCGCTTAATCGGTGCAAACATCAGCGTTACGTCATTAGACGGGTCAACATGTTCGGTTTTGTCACCAATGATTAAATTTTTTTCATCATCGGATATGGTCGCACGATATTCGTTTCCACCACCAAATACCAAACAACTGTTCGTACGCATAACGCGTGTCAGATAGTGCATTGTCCCACGGTCCAACGGAATAGACATACCGGTCGACAAATTATCACCCATAAAAATACGTGGTATATTTTTCATAATATTTACATTTCCCGATTTATAAATATTCTTTTTTCTGATATAATAATACCATCATGGCAAGCAAATTCAACTTTTTATCCGCATCTGGCAAGGGCAAAGGTCTAAACATATTCCGTTCGTCTGCATACAAAGAATTTGATCAGGCGCCACTGGCACGTGAATTTTGGTCAATTCGTTGGGCGATTATATCATGGCTGATTGGCGCATTAATGTTTGCGGCGGCATTTCCGGTGGAACACATTTGGCGATACGGGTGGAGCCCCGCAACCCAACACTGGATTTGGATATATCTGCAAAATATGGTGGGCAGTTTGGGCCTATCCGTGTTGGCAGAAATTCCTGCGTGGATAAATCGATGCATTATGCGTCCGGACTATGCATGTATTACCCCACTGTTGCCATTAATTGGATACTATTTTATATCCGATTCCACGATGAGCGATGAATTCAACCCACACAGTAAAGACAAGTATGACGAAAAAACATCACGCAAGGCAACCGCCGACGATATCAAAAAAATGGGCGATGACCATAAAAACAAAGAAGGCTTGTTTGGCGGTTTTATGATGGTACTGGGGTATTTTAAGAGCAAGGCGTTAAAGATGGACACATGTTTGTCCGCATTGCTGTTGGCGCCGGCCGGCACCGGTAAATCTGTGGGCGTGGTTATCCCAACGATTTTGGGATGCGACAATGTATCAATGATTGTAAATGACCCAAAACCGGAATTAAAACAAAGAACATCCGCATATCGTGCAACGGTTGGACCGGTGTTTATATTGAACTGGGCCGCGCGTGACGAACCAGAAAATGGGATTTATTATCCCGCATGGAATCCGTTGTCGCCGGAAAACCTGCCGGATAATGCCGAAGAAAAAAGCACATATATCCAGGTTATTGTTAATTCTATTGTTGAAGAAAATGCCAAGGACCCGCATTGGTCAAATACGGCGCGCGCGGCACTGACCGGATTTATAAACTTTATCGTATCCAAGGTGGAACGGGCCAAGGCAAATGATTATTTCTATGCACGTCTGAAAAGTGGCACCTTTGATTCCCAGGATGCGGCCGTGTTGATGGATTATTACATGACAATGACGTCCGACCCAAATGCCTATGCGGCAATGGCACTGTTGCAACAGGGGCAATTAAACATAAACAACTATGTTCATGTTGGCTCGTGGGGTGGTCTGCCCGCCGAATGGCATGGGGCCGAGGCTTCGATTCCAATGTTCCTGGCGTGGTATGTCGAAGGTCAGATTAAGGTGGCCCAACAAATCGAAGAACGCAAACGCCAGGGCGACCAAATGGTTATGATGGCGGATCCGATGAAGGACTTTTTAAACGAAGCAGTAAACGAAGCACAATTATACGCATATGACAACGATGCTATATCTGCGCTGATTAACCTGGCCAACACCCCGGACAAGGAACGCGGTTCGGTTATTTCAACAATGAACGCAGGATTAAACATTTTCCGTCATCCGGCCGTAAACAAACATACACGCCATTCCGATTTGCACTTTGGTGATTTGCGCGGTATGGTTGACCCCCGTGATGGCAAGGTAAAACCGGTCACCGTATATCTGTCAATGAACGTGGCGGACGCGCCGGCATTTAGTGCGATTACATCCATGTTTATTGAATTATTGTCTAATTTCTTGATTGCAAATCCGCCTGAAAAGATAAACCATGGTCAAAAACTGGGACCATATCCGGCATTGTTCGTGTTGGACGAAATGCCAACCATGAATAAATTACAGGCGATTATCCAGGGCCCGGCCGTTGGTCGTGGTCAAAAGGTATCATACCTGATTGTTGGTCAGGATATCAGTCAGATTGCCGAAAAATATGGGGACAAGGCGGCCGACACAATTATCGCCAATACCGCGGCCAAGGTTATTTTGCGCGTAAACGACCCGGCCACCGCAGAACGATTTACCAGTATGATGGGCAAGAAAAAAACCAAGAAAAAAGAAAAGGGACCCGACGGCAAAGAAACCGAGGTTACCAAGGAAGAAGACCTGTTCAGCCCAATGGATTTAATGACATTACCAATGGGAAAACAAATTATTGTATACCAGGGGCATTACAATCGCCCAGTCGAAGCCGATGGCGAGTGGTATTTCCATCGCAAGAACAAAATTCAAATCGAAATGGACGACAAGGTTCAAATGGGCGAAGCGACCCCAATACCTGAATTCTTGGTAACCAAGCATCACAGGGCGCTGCGATATGCGGGCAATCCACGTATCTATGATCCACAAACAAAAACAATCAAAGATTTGGTATAAAATATGCCTTTGTGACAGATAAAAATATCCCCCCGGACTACCCTCGGGGGATTTATCATTCATCAGATTTAAATCAAAAAATGTAAACATAATTTTCGAACAAAAATTCCATCATCTTATGTTTAATCACTAAATAACAACTTCCTCTATTCCACAATCTACCAAAGAATTACACCACGCCCTACAATATATGTCTTTTATTATTGGCATCAGGGGCGGATACAATCCCCTCTTCCTCCATACGTTCCATAAATCCGGCGGCTTTGTTATACCCAATTTGCAAACGACGTTGGATATACGATATGGTCGGTTTTTTATCACGAATAACAAATTCCTTGGCCCGTTCATACAGGTCGGCCTCTTTATCACCCGTTGCACCACCACCTGCGGGAATAGCCCCCGGCATACCCGGCACCATCCCACCTTCGCCTTCGGCGTCGGTAACACCATCGGCATATTCAGGCGCCCCCTGGGAACGCAGGAAATCGCCAATATTGGTCAATTCATTGTCATCAATAAATGCCCCGTGGATACGAACAGGCACCCGTCCAGCCTCGCTAAACAACATATCCCCCATGGCCAACAACTGTTCCGCACCACCTTCGCCCAGTGCGGTCACACTGTCAATACGGCTGCGCGCCTGGAACGACACACGCGTCGGAAAATTAGCCTTAATAACACCAGTAATGGTCGTTGCGTCCGGCCTTTGCGTCGCCATCACCAGATGAATTCCCGCCGCACGCGCCTTTTGTGCAATACGTTGGACACAGGCTTCAACCTCTTTGCGCGCCAAACTCATCAAATCAGCGACCTCGTCAATAATAATGACGATATATGGAATATCCGACAAATCCACCTCTTGGGTTTCAAATAACAATTCCCCGGTTTCTTCATCGGTACCAATGGCAACCTGCTTGGTTATTTTTTCACCGGCCGCGCGCTTTTGTGCGGCAATTTCATTATAACTTTCAACATTACGTGCGTTCAAAACCTGTAACTGCTTATACCGCTCTTCCATTTCACGCACCGCCCATTTCAGTGCGTTCACCGCCGCCCCCGGATCCAACTTTACAATCGGCGTAATCAAATGTGGTATATCATCCCAAAAACCAAAGTCTACACCCTTGGGGTCCAAAATCATCAATTTACACTTATCGGGCGTAAAGTGATACACAATAGATGTAATAATCGATTGCACAAACACAGATTTACCCGACCCTGTACGCCCGGCGATTAACATATGCGGCATTTTTGCCAAATCAAAGTACATCGGATTTCCACCAATATTAACCCCCAACGCCAACGGGATTTTATATTTGGTATTCACAAACATTTCGTCTTCCATCAATCCACGGTATCGCACGGTCTGACGTTTAACATTTACCATTTCCACACCGACATAGTTTGTACGTGGAATATGCGCAATACGAATATTTTCTGTTGCCATTGCGCGTGTCATATCCTTGACCGTTTTGGTAATATCGGCGATTCGCATGCCAGTATCAGGTTCGAATTCATACAATGTCACAATCGGCCCCGGTTTAATTCCAACCACCTTGCCAAAGACGCCGTATTCCGCAAAATGCGTTTCCATATTTTTTGCATTTTGCTTTAACTCTGGCGTTACCACATATTTGCTAAAATTGGACTTTTCCAACAGTTTTGGATCCGGCAATCTATACACAGAACTTGCACGCACGCGTTTGGGCACCACCGCAACCGGCGCAACAACAGTCGCAGCAACAGGCGCCTTTTTCTGCACACGTCGCCCCAACAATCCACGCCGCGTTTTCTTTTCATCCTGTTCCACATCCTGCACAATCTCTTCTTCCTTGTGGGGTTCATCCCCATCATCTTCAAAAACATTGGCATATGTCGGCTTTACCAAATGAAACGCGGTCCCCAACCAAGCCAACCATCGCCACAGCGTACGTAAAACAGCACGCAAATACGCCCACCGAATATGCAACAACACCCCTCCCATCCAGAAAAACGCAACCAAACAAAAAATTCCCGGCAACACGGCCAAACTCCCCAAAACCGCCGTCAAATCATTTGCCGCGATTGCACCAAACATACCACCATATGTCCCCTCCGGCAAAATCAACCCAAACCCAATTGCCCCCAAACACACAGAAATAAACACCCGCAAAAAATTATACTCTGGCGTTTCACTAATCTGCAATCCAACCAATTTAACCAACCCCCAACGGGCCAAACAAAGAAACAAAAACAACCCCGGCACAAATCCAATAACATACCGCACAATCCCAACAAAATTTCCCATAATTGATTGCGAACCAAACGTACTGGAAACCGCAAAGCCATCCAAATACGGGTCAAAAAACACCAACGAAAATGTGGTCCACACCCCAAAAACAAAAATCACCCCACCTAATATGCGGGACATTAAACTTTTCAACGCACCGGAAACACTGTCCGGCAAAAACTTAGATTGATTTGCCATAACACATGCATTTTATCATAAAATCCATAAAAATCCCAGGGTGATTTTTTACAATCTTTCAAACCAGGTATCAATCTCGGTGATAGCAATAAACTTATATACCGGCCGCCCATGATTACATTGTCCCGCCCGTTCGGTACGTTCAATATCGCGCAACAACGCATCCATTTGAACCAAATCCAACTTTTGTCCCGCCCGCACCGAATGATGACATGCATAATTTGCCAATTTCATATGCAATCTTTCATTCAACCCAGACGAATACCCATTTGCACGCACTTCATCGGCCATATCGCGCAACACATCCCCCCAATTCATATTCCAATCAGCCGGCTTTTCAAATATAGCAATTGCATCATCACCAAATTCACCGATACACAATCCCGACTTTTTTAAATCATCCGCGATTGACATTATCGCCACCACATCTTCTGCGCGCAGATTCACAATAATTGGTGTCAACAGTGGCTGGGTCTTTATCTTATTATTACGCAATTTTTCATATGTTATGCGTTCATGCGCGGCATGTTGGTCAACAATTACCATATTGTCGTCTTTTTGCGCAATGATATATTTATTTCCAACCTGACCAACAACCCGCCCCAACGGCATATCTTCCGGCAAAGATTCCATAACCGGCGCACTTTCACGCACCATATTTTCATGAACACGCACCACCGGCGCATGGTTTTCAAATACACGGGGCACAGATGACGAAAAATCATCCCTGACCTTACAAGAATCCCCCTTTATTCCAAAATCAAAGTGTTGCGCGGGCGCATTTTGTGGGGTCGGCACCACCACCTGGGGCGCAACAGTTCGCGTGGCAACCATTGTCTGGGCCAATCTGTCCCGCAGGGTTTTAATTATAAACGAACGCACATGTGTTGGCTCCAAAAAATGCACTTCGGTCTTGGCGGGCGACACATTGACATCCACTGCATTTGTCGGCAACGTCAAATACAACGCACACAATGGAAATTCACGGGCATGCATCACATCCATATATGCGGCCCGCAGGGCGCCAACCAACACCTTGTCCTTGACCGGGCGTCCATTTACAAACAAAAACTGGTCAACACTGGACGCACGCCGCAGTGTCGGTTCTGAAATAAAACCGGTCAATCGCATTTCAGAATTAGTTTTTGATACCGCATCCACATCCAACATACGCCCAACCACATCATCGCCCATAACTGATGCGATACGCGATAACAAATCTTCGTTTTTTACAAATCGCCACCTGTTATTTAAAATAAATCCTACATCTGGTCGCGCCATTGCCAACCGCTTTACAACATCCAACACGGACATCATTTCCGCCCTGTCACCACGCAAAAATTTCAAACGCGCGGGCGTCTTGGCAAATAAATTTTGCACCCTGATTCTGGTTCCAGACTCCCAATCCGATGGTCTTATATCACCAGTCGACGCATCAATTTGCCATCCGTTGGCATCCACCCCATTACACGTATCTATTGTCATATCAGACACAGATGCAATTGACGGCAGTGCTTCTCCACGAAAGCCCATAAAATTAATATTCAACAAATCGTCATCCGGCAACTTGGACGTTGCATGTCGTGTAATTGCGCGCGCCAAATCATCCCGCGACATACCACACCCATTATCAATAATGGAAATTGATGTACGTCCACCATCGGTCACATCAATAACAATCTGATCCGCCCCCGCATCCAGCGCATTTTCCACCAACTCTTTCACCACGCTGGCGGGTCGTTCCACCACTTCACCTGCGGCAATTTGATTAATTAAAAATTCGGGCAACACGCGAACGACCATCAATCCCCCCAACAAACAGAAATCAATCTTTAAATGTAACTTCTAAAATTTCATATTCTTTTTCACCACCGGGCAACTTAACAATACAGGTATCCCCGACACAACGCCCAATCATTGCACGACCAACCGGGGAAGTACAAGAAATAACGGTACGTCCATCCGATTCGACATCAGACAAAATCCTGCACTGCATTTTATTACCATCTTCATCTTCGGCAATCACACGTGCCCCAAACACCACACGATTGCCCGACAAAGAATTCACATCAATCACCACGGCATTTTCAATTGTATTTTCAATAAAACGAATTCTGTTATCAATCTGACGTTGTTTTTCACGTGCCGCACTGTAATCCGCATTTTCCGACAAATCCCCCAAGGAACGAGCCCACTGGACCGTTTTCAATATTTCCGGTCTTTGATTTTCCTTTAAGTCTTTTAATTCTTTTATCAGATTATCAAATCCCGCACGCGAAATTGGTTTTTTTTCCATTTTTTATTCCTATTACAATAGACATTAACGGCCAAATTATACGCAATCATTTTAATTTTGCAATTATGAAATTTCACGATATACTATACATAACATGTTTAGGCTTAATATCTTAACCCGTTTTTTACTGCGTCGATTTTTTTCCGGCGTTGGTCTTGTAATGTTGGTTGTATGCGGCATTATTTTGGCGGTAACGTTTGTTGAACGATTACCATCCAATCCGAATGCAATGGCGGCTCTATATGAATCATGGATACGTTTATTGGAATACGTTCCCATGTTTTTACCGTTGGCGGTATTCATGGGCACATTACTGACATCATATAATCTTACAAAATCCAGCGAGAGTATTATTGTATCCAGTGCGGGTCTATCCCCATATCAATCAACCCGTCCATTTTTTGTGGGTGCATTTTTAATTGGCTTGTTTGCGACCACCGTGATTAATCCATATTCGGTCAACATCAGCACCCAAAACATAACCCCCGAACACCTGCAATTAATTGACAACCATATATGGTTACGCGAATCTTCGGACCAAGGTTATATCACCATGAACGCCCGTGGCATACACAAATCCGGCGACATATTAATATTTGACGAAGCCACCATATATACCCAGGACCCCCAGTTTAAATTACTAAACCGCATTAGTGCCGATACTGTAACCCTATCTGATACGGGCCTGTCTGCACACAATGCAACGATATGGAGCAATGACGGCACAACCCAAATCACAGATTGGCAAACAGAAACATTACTGACACCACAAACAGTTCTGGACAGATACCTTCAACCCGACCAAATATCATTTTGGCAACTACCTGAATTTATCAAGCGCATGGAATCCATTGGCGCACCTGTACGCGGTCACTTGGTACAACTGTGGACACTCCTATTTTTACCGTTAACAATGATTTCCATGGCTGCGTTGGGCGTTGCCTTTTCCCAAACAAAACAACGTCGCAATTACAGTTTTGGCGTAAAATTCAGCTTGGGTATTGTCACATGCTTTGCGGTATACTTTTTAACAAACATGTTCAATGCATTGGGTGCGACGGGAACCCTGCCACCGATATTATCCATTATTGCGCCACCACTGATTATCATCGCCGGCGCGGGTATATTTATAACCAGTTTTGATACAATATAACGGAAAGACAATGCCACTAAAAAAGAAAAAAAACTCTAAATTTCTCAAGTTTTTAATATGGACATTAATTGCAACTTTGGTTGTTTTAATGCTCGTATCATTTTCAACATCATCACACATGACAGAAATCATCCTGTATCCATAATGAACCATATTGATATATTCTTAGAAGCCCTGTCTGCTGAAAAGGGACGCAGCGAAAAAACATTAATCAGCTATGAATCTGATTTGCGTTTAGCAGATTCTATGATACCCGGTGGCCTTATGTCTGCATCGGCATCTGACATTCAGTCATATTTATCTTCCCTTCCAGACAAACCTTCGTCCATCGCCCGCAAGGCATCCGCCCTGCGTGGTTTTTATAAATTTTTAATGTTGGAAAAAATCATAACGATCAATCCAACCGCAAACCTAGAATTACCAAAACGCAGCCGCACATTACCCAAATTTTTATCGGTCGAAGAAATAGAATTATTAATATCCAGTGCCGGCGACATAAAAAATTCCATCCGCCTGCGTGCAATGATAGAATTATTATACGCATCCGGTCTGCGCGTATCAGAACTGTGCGAATTACCCATTACCGGGATATTGGGTGACAAATTATTAATCCATGGCAAGGGTGCCAAAGAACGCCTGGTCCCAATGCACGACGCGGCCATACACGCATTAAACAAATGGTTGGATGCACGTGGCGACATTGATTCTAAATACGTATTTCCATCTGGTGGAAAAACGGGCCATATAACACGCGATGGTTTTTTCAAAATATTAAAGAAATGTGCTGTATTGGCGGGGATAAACCCCAACCGGGTCAGTCCACATGTCTTGCGCCACTCATTCGCATCACACTTGTTGGCAGGCGGGGCAAATCTGCGTGCAATACAAACAATGTTGGGGCACGAAGACATATCCACCACCCAAATATACACACACGTTATGCCCGAACAATTATACGAAACTATTGCAAACCATCATCCATTGGCAAAAAAACAAAGGTAACAATAAATGATAAAAAAATGCGATAAACCAGGTTGCACCAAAGCCGGCACATGCCGCGCCCCAAAATCACGCGATTTGCGCGACTATTGGTTCTTTTGCACCGAACACGCGGCCGAATATAATAAAAATTGGAATTATTACGCGGACATGTCACCCGAAGAAATCGAAGACGATTGGGACCGCCAAACCTTTGGCAGTTCTTTGAAAGACACCGAAACCGCCAACAAAACGGCCACCGATTATGAAAAATTCATAAACGATTTCATCACCGGTCGCAGCAAATTTGACCGCATGCCCATAAAAAGTAAATTACCAACCAACGTCGTATCCGCATTAAAGGTATTTGACCTGGGGATATCGGCCACATGGCGCGAAGTCGGTGTTAAATATCGTGCATTGGCAAAAAAATATCACCCAGACACAGCATCTGACAAAGAAACCGCAGCAACCGAATTTGCCCGAATTTCCACCGCATACGACATTTTAAAAAAACACTTTGGGAAAAAATAACAATTCTTGAAAAAAGCAACAAACTATAATAAAATTATATTCAAAGAATTGACATGAGTTTAAAACGCCTATTTTTATTTGCAGGATATAATAAATCGGGCATCATTGACGACGCATTGGTTTATTATATAAAACATTTGGCAAAATTTGGCGATATAATCTTATTCATGGATTCAGATTGTCCAACCACCGAATTGGCCAAGGTGCGCAAATACTGCGTATACACATCTGCAACACGTCACGGCGAATACGATTTTGGCTCGTACAAACGCGCGTACAATTGGTCAAAAAAAAATTTAAACCCATACGATTACGACTTTCTTTATCTGGTAAATGATTCCGTATACGGCCCACTGTACAACCTAAATCCATATTTTAAACAAATGGAATCATGCGCATGCGATGCCTTTGGAATTGTAAGAAATCCGCATCATGAACACCCCCATATTCAATCATGGTTTGTGGGATTGCGCCAAAATATATTTTTTACCACATGGTTTGATACATTTATGAACGACATTACCAAATTACCATCCAAGGGTGCAATCACACGCAAATACGAACAGGGGTTATCCAAATTAATATCCACGCATAATCACAAATGGTGTTGCCTGTACACTGTTCGTGGACGTGGCATATATAACCGTGTTAAAAAACTTTATAAATCCGGCATGCCTTTTATGAAACGCGTTGCATTTAATCGCAATCATGGCGCATTGGGCCGACAGATTTTATACATACTAAATCATGTACCCCGCCCCACCCGCGACGCGATTCATAGTTCTGCAATATCTGCATATGGTCAAAAACACATTAATTGGCTTCTTACGAATAATCCAATCACGATTATTATGCGCAGAATACGTCACGCAACATATAAACTATTAAACGGGGGCATATAATGACACAAAATAAAAAGATTGCCGCCATTACCATGGCACGAAATGACGATTTCTTTCTATCCCGTTGGATTGAATACTATGGTGGTATTCTGGGGACCGAAAATTTATATATATACCTGGACGGCACCGACCAAAACATTCCCCAAAATGCGGACAAAGCCCACATAACAAAACTGCCACATACCAACCTGTCGCGCAGTGCGGGTGACAAATACCGTATCGGTAAAATATCAGATTTGGCAAACGAATTGTTAAAAACATACGATATAATTATCGGTTGTGATTGCGATGAATTTTTAATAGTTGACCCAGCATTGAATACCACCCTGCCCGCATATTTATCATCCAAGAAAATAAATACAACCCTGTCTGGATTGGGATTGGACGTTGGCCAACACATGAAATATGAAAAGCCCCTGGACACATCAAAACCACTTCTGTCTCAGCGCGGTTATGCATTACTGTCCACACGCTATACTAAACCAGTTGTAATCAATCGCCCCGTCCGTTGGGGCAGCGGATTTCACAGCATACATGGTCATAACTTTCACATAGACAACAATTTGTATTTATTGCACTTTGGTGCAGTTGACATGGACATGTTATTGGCCAAGGCCGCATCGCGCGGTCCCGACTGGGTCAATCACCTGCGCCGTCGTGGCAACGGCACAATAAATGCGGTTACCAATCGTGTTGCCCACGGGGAATCATGGATTAAATTGGCACGAATTTTACAAACAATATTCCGCCCAATCTATGCCCTGGACAAACCGGGAATGTTGGGAATAAAACGCGTTATACAAATTCCAACACGGTTCAAGGCATCCGGCATTTAATAACATCTACGACACTTGGAATAATATTTTCTGCATTAAACCGATTGCATGATTTTTCTGCCATTTTTATCATACTGTCAACCGGCACATCATTTTTCCATACGTTTTCCATATGTTGCGCCAATCCATCTGCATCCCCCGGCCTAAACAACAACCCCGCCTTTCCATCCATCAATATTTCACGCGGCCCATTTTTACAATCCGAAGCAATGTTTAAAGTCCCCGCCAACATAGCCTCTACCAAAACAACCCCCATACCCTCTGCACGACTAGACAATATATGTGCCATTGCCCCGCGCATAAAACCAAAAGGATTTTTTTGTGCCCCTAAAAAAACAAATTTTTCACGCGCTTCAAACGTATCTGCGATTGCCCGATATTTATCTATATCGCCCCCCCCAACAAACAGCATACAAACATCTGGCCGATTATTATTTCTCCAAAACATGTCAAAACCACGCAAAATGGTTTCGATATCTTTGTCTAGCGACAAACGCGCAACACTAACAAAATATTTTCCATAATCTGGCAATCCGGCCATCGCGATTCTGCGCCTAATATCTGCGATATCAACAGGATTATACACACGAACTATTTTATTCTTATATTCGGGCCAACGGACCTTAAATTCATCCACAAAACCATCAGTCAAAGAAACAAACAAATCATAATTTTTAACATATTTGGCATAACTACGATTTGCCAAAAATTTATTTATCGACGAATGCCACCACGCAACACGCTTTGCACGAACACGACACAACTCTTTTCTAAAATCAAAATCATAGTAATCAACAACCACATCTGCCCCATGCAAAATATGATGTCTAAAAAAAGTACGTCGCACACCACGATATATATCACGCATTACATGTTGAACAATACGTGCCAAGAAAAAACGTTTCAATTTTGTTCCCAACCAAGAACACGGATATAATACATACCGCTTTATTTCCGGATGTGCCGCGAACCAGTCTCTATAAACAGATTCTTTGATATCAACATACGACACAAAAGATATTTCCATGTCATCACGCAACACCAACTGCTCTAATGTCCGAACCAATACCGATTCCACCCCGCCCAGTTGCATATCACGTAAACAAAATACAACTTTTATTTTTTTCTTACGTCGCATTTTATCATTTTCCTATAAATTTAATAATATCGCCACGCAACCCACGTGCCCAAGCACTTGGCGGACAATCCAGTGCACCAATCCGCTCTAATTCACGAAACAGTTCACGCGCCCGTTCCATATCTTCATCTGAATCAATATATTTTATTTTACGATACGCCCATTTTATAAAATACCACTTAAAATTCTGGGACCACATTTGCATCTGATATGACGATGCTGATTCCTGGTATTTCACAAAGGCAACCTTAATCCCGGTTATCAACGATTGCATAATCCGCAACTGCTTGGCCCCTAAAACAATTCCACCGAAATTCGGGATATAGAAATACAAAGGCAATGGCGCAATCGTCACACGCGGATTACGCAACATGACCTCACTCCACCAAGGGAAATCTTCGAACAAAATTCCCTTGATAAACGGGATATCCGCAATCAGTTCCCGCCGATACATATTCTTCCAAACCTGACAATGTTTTATCAGCCATTTTTTCTTTTTCCCCGGCACATTATGCGTACGTTCGGTTGCATATTCATAAACATCATCTGTCACACATGTTTTGATTTTATTCAAATCATATCTTTTATGCATACGTCCCGGCACAACATTATCCGTATCCATTTTCAGAATATGTCGCACCATCAACTGGGGTCTGTATATCCGGTCATAAGTAAAGGACACAATATCCGAATTATCACGACACGCCATATGATATGCAATTTCCATTGTTTGCGGATGAATAAAATCATCACTGTCCAAATACATAATATATTCACCCGTGGCGTACGGCATACCGGCATTACGCGCATCGGACAGCCCCCCATTTTCTTTTTCCACAACAATGAAACGCGAATCACGTGCGGCATATTCCGCCAATATTGCGGCACTGTTATCCGGGCTGCCATCGTTTACACAGATTGCCTGCCAATCTGAAAATGTCTGATTTAACACACTGTCCAAACACCTGCGCAAATATTTTTCAACATTATAAACCGGTATGATGATTGAAATCGCTGGCATAATATATCCCTTATTATTTATTCATATCACAAATTGCCTGGGAAAAAGTCCCGGGACGTGGCACATCCGCATATGCGGTCTTTTGGAAAAAAGCATCTGCCGTCAATTCATCAAACAATTTTTTATCAAAGGGTTTAAACTTATATTCATGCCATAACGTATGTGTTGGATATTGATCAACATGCGGCATTTCGGCAAAATATTTTTTTGCACGTTCATCATTTTGTACCAAAGTTTGAAACAGCATCTGATGCATAAAATAATCAAAACTTTTATTTTCATGTTTCCAGTATTCCAAAATCATGGCCCTCCATGCCCCCAACAGATAAGACCCACGACGTCCACGAATAAAACAATTCTGACAGAACATATACTTCTGCCCTACCTTATCACCAACCAAATACATAAAGAAATCTGTATCAATTATCCATTTTGGGATCGGGCTGACCACAAAGTCTGTTGAATCCAACCAAAAACCACCATATTTATACAGCAATTCTACACGGCAAATATCGGCAAAGTGTGCACGCCTAATTTTCCCTGCCTTGTACTTTTCCACAATTACATCGGGCAAAGTAATATAATCAAAAATATTACTGTCATCCAAAACAATTAATTCTTGTTTACAATGCTTTCTGATACTGCGAAAACAAGACTTAACCAACTCTGGTGCATTTTCTTCCCCCTGTTGCCAAATAGTAAAAATCTTTTCATTTTTATCATCTTTGATAACGGGACCATCTTTAACATTTTTCACCGCCGGTAAATATCGCTTAAAATATTCCGGCGCAACATGTGACAAAACATTTGTTCTGACATCGCGTCTGTGTTCACGTGACCGCCACGGCCAATTAAAAATATGTGATTGAAAAAAGATTTTAGTTAATGCCCACGCCCTGTCAATATTCATGTTCTGTCCTTTTTTACATAATTAAAATCAACAAGCCCCAGCAAAACAACATCTAACTGGGGCTTAACAAAAATTTAATAATCGATTTCCGTCATGACAAACTCCCTATTCTTCTGTATCAACCATTGAATCATCGTCATCATCGATTGGCCCGGTTGTCATTTCTTCGGCAATACCGGACGCGCGTGCCATAATTTTATCCAACAGCGCCTGCTGCACATCCGGATGATCCTTTAACCACTGACGCGCATTGGCTTCACCCTGGCCCATACGTTCACTGTTGTACGAATAGAAACTGCCCGCCTTTTCAATCAGGTCATATTTCACACCCATATCCAAAATTTCACTGATTCTTGAAATCCCTTCGCCATACATGATTTTAAAATCAACCGTACGGAAAGGTGGCGCAACCTTGTTCTTAACAACCTTGACCCGGGTTTCATTACCAATAATATTTTCTTTGTCCTTAATCTGCCCTGTACGGCGTATATCCAAACGCACCGACGCATAGAATTTCAACGCATTACCACCAGATGTTGTTTCCGGATTACCGAACATAACACCGATTTTCATACGAATCTGATTAATAAATATCAGCAAAGTATTACTGCGCGACACCGACCCGGCCAGTTTTTTTAAACTCTGGCTCATCAATCGTGCGGTTGTACCAACAAAGGAATCACCGATATTACCTTCTAATTCCGCCTTGGGCACCAGGGCCGCCACCGAATCGATAACCACAACATCGACCGCCCCCGATTTAATCAGCGTATCTGCGATTTCCAATGCCTGTTCCCCGGAATCAGGTTGGGAAATAATCAGGTTCGATACATCCACACCCAATTTTTTTGCATAACTGGGGTCCAATGCATTTTCTGCATCAATATAGGCGCACGTTCCGCCCTTTTTCTGCGATTCCGCCACCGCATGCAACGCCAGTGTTGTCTTACCCGAACTTTCCGGTCCATAAATTTCAACGATACGTCCCTTGGGATATCCACCAATACCCAACGCAATATCCAATCCCAAAGATCCAGATGATATCGCTTCGATATTCTGCTGCGAACCATCGCCCATTTTCATAATGGCTTCTTTACCAAATTGTTTTTGAATTTGTGCCAACGCAGATTCCAACGCCGGATTTTTTCCGGAAACACCACTATCTTTTGCAACTTCCTTTTTTGCCATATAAAACCCCTTTTTTCCTGCAAAAATCATACACGGTAAAAGCCGAAAATGCAAGTATTCACTTTCTGCTTATCAACACCCCAACGCTTAATGCCCCAATGGTTGCCGTCACCGCCCACACCGCGGCGGTTGTACCATAAATTGCAATCATCCCCGCCCCCAAGAAAGGCGCCAAAACATTTGGTAAATTTACACTGGTCCGGAACACACCATAGAAACGTGTTTGTTGGGTCTTTTTGGCATTATCAAAGAACAACAAATCGTGCACCGATTCCATTAATGCACCCGAAATCTGCCATGCAACAAATATTGCCAACAACGGCACACCGGTCGCCACGGTCGCACACGCCGACAATATTGCAAAAGATCCAAACCCCAATATCAACCAAATATTTTTTCCATAACGACGCACGGCACGCCCCATATATTCACTTAGCACCAAATACGGAATAATCCCCAGGGTCAAAACCCACCCCAACACATCTTTGCTAAACCCATTTTCTATAACCAAAATCGGCACATATAAAACACGCATTGCACGCAACGAATAATACCCAAAATTAACCAAATACGCACGTGTCATCCCCGGCACCATAAAAAAAGCAACCGTATTTTTCCACAACGCACGAAAGGTTCTGCGCGGATTAACGGGACGAATTTGCTTGTCTTCTTGGACGACACGAAAAAACTTAAACAGCGTCCATGCCAACAAATATATAACCGCCGACCCAAAAAACGCAGCCCTGTTTCCAAAATGATTGGCAATTAATACGGCAACCGTCGGTGCAAACAGTGCCCCAATATTCAACCATAAATGATAGCGTGAATTAAGACGCGCCATACCAATATTTTTTGAAAAATCCGCCATAAATAATGGAATCAGCATTGATGACAAAGTAATCGCAATCCCGGTTGTATAATCCAAAATGATAAAAGTTCTTGGCAGAATAGAAAAACTCATCATCGCATAACAAGCCGTCAGCATAATCAATGCGAAATAAAAGACCCTTACCTTGGAAAACTGTCTAAAAATTTCATTTGCAAATAACCCGACAAAAAAACAAAATACGGAATAAATCGCCACATACACACCAACAATTGCGGACGATTTAAAAATCTCTAACAACACCAGGGAATATACCGCATTATAAATACCATCGGCGAACCCGGTAAACAACCCCAGGTTTGCAAACGAAAAACCGTTTACACGCCGACCAATCGAAACATACTTATCCCCCGCCATAACAACAATATTATAACACAAAAATCACATAACCCAAAATAAAAATCCTCCAAAACGGGGGAAATCTTACTTTTTCCTCAGCAATCGTCCCTTAATAATATCCGCCGCCACCATACCAATAAACGCACCCAAAATAACATCCGATGGCCAATGTGCACCAATCGCCACACGCGACGCCCCAATAACAATCGCCAATGTCCATGTTATCGCCTTGAAACGTGGTGCCAACATACCAATCATCACCAATCCTGCAAAACTGACCGCCGTATGTCCCGACGGCATAGAATTAAACGCCCAATCCAATGAAGGCGGAAAGAAACCTGTCATATCCAGAGCCTCGAAAAATATCGGACGTGCGCGCCCAATAAAGGTTTTTAAAACCTTAGCAACAATTCCCGCCACCAACACGCTGTAAAATATCAAAAACGCATTATTAGTCTTGGTATTTACAAAGAAATTTCGAACATAACCAAACAAATTTCCCTTGCCACAGGGGTTTAAAAAATCACAATTCTTTTTAACACATTTCTTTGCACAAAACACCATCGCCGCAACAAAGGTTGCCACAATCCAAACCTTGGGCGCCAAGAACACATCAAACCATACCCACAGCCCACAATCAAACCCACGCATAAACATATACAAAGGTTTATCAAACCAAAAAATTCCGGCAAACACCAATATCAATGTAACAATTGCCGCCACACACATCTTGCGCCACTTTATTTGATTATCTTTTGTCAAAAACATATCCACACCCCCATATACAAAATTATTCGGCCACCAACCTGTGATAAACCTTTTTATCCGTCAAAATCTTAACCGACACCGCCGTCGCCAACGCATCTTCATCGGCACCACTTGTAATAACGGGACATCCCCGACGAATATCGTCCGCCCCCACATCCGTCATTTTATTAAAATCCTGGGTCCGAAAATCATCGTTAATCACGTTCAGGAAAAATGCATCCTGATGCTGACGACTTCTGATGTTTGACAAACACACAATCGGGAACACCCCGCGTCCATCAATTTCACGCCCCGCACCGGTTTTTATTGATTTATTCAATAACTCTAACGCCCCCCCATTGCTTAAATCTATTGTCGAAGCAATTCGCGCCGCCCCGGCGGTTGGCGTTCCCACCAACACCCCACGTTCATTTTCATAAAATGCCGCCACCAATGCTTCGGCCGTGCCACGTGTCATATTAGACATTAATACCACCACCGGCACATCTGTAACCGCCACACCACCGGGAACCACTTCGACTTCGTCCCGGGCGGTTTCAACGATTCGCATCACAGGCTTTGCCCCAACGAACAATCCCGCCAACTTGGCCATTGCCCGTTCATCATCCCCGGTTGCGGCACGCAAATCCAAAACAATCCCCGACACATCTGGGAATCGCGCCAATGCTTCGTTAATAATTGTTACCGCACCATCGGAAATTTTATGCACAACTATTTCGAGTATTCCCCCCGTTTCCGGATCTGCACGATGAACAATATCCGCATCCGCCAAAATGATTGTTGCGCGCCGCAAAACAACATCTTTGTCCCCATATGGTGTCAGCAATCGAATCTTGGCGGTCCCGGAACTAAACCCGGTCATAATATCCGCCAATTCAACATCCGACATATCGGGCACATCACGTCCATTTATTTGCACAATCAAATCCCCTGCACTGATACCGGCGGTATCGGCGGGCGCCCCTTTGTAAATTCCGGTTACACGAAAATTTCCACGATCGTCCCGACCGCCTTCAATACCAACACTGGTCAGGATTCTACCATCTTCTGCAATCTCTGCCGCCTTGGAAAATATATAGCGTCCATTTTCATCAACGCCACGAATCAAACTGTCCACAACGACCTGGTACATCTCGCTCTCGGACAAATTCCGCAAACGCGCATCATGCGCACGCATCTTTAAAACCAGCGCGGTTGTAATCTCACCAAAACCGTTCCAATCACGGGCCGCAGGCCGCGGAAAGTTCGCCACAATGGAATCGTCCCATACCAAGACAACACGTTCATCGGTCGCCGCAATATGCGCAGACTTGTTCAAATTTTCCAAACTCTCAATGGCAATATTTAAATTCTTGCCCGCCCAATTTACATCATCTAACTTTTCATAAATTTCTGCAAAGGTCTTGGAAACATCGAACACATGCAATCCATCCTGGACCGGCTCATCTTCAAAGAACAAACCGTCCGCAAAACACGGCACCACCCCCAGGGCCACAGTAATAAAAACCAAAAAATTTTTTATTCCCATATTTCCTTTCCCCCCTGGTGTGATGCCGCCACAATATTATTTATCCGTGTCACGCAAATTAAAGTGATACAACATAATATTGGAAACATACATACTTGTAAACGTTCCCATAATTACACTGAATCCCATTGCATATGCAAATTCACGTAACAACTGACCACCAAATATAGACAATCCAATCATTGCCAACAATGTCGAAACACTGGTCAGCATTGTACGACGCAACATTTCATTTACAGACAAATCAATCAAATCACCCATCGGCATTTTATGGTATTTTTTTACGTTTTCATCAATTCGGTCATAGTTAACAATTTTATCATTAACAGAATAACCAATACCCGTCAAAATAACCGCAATCGCCGTCTGATTAAATTCCAATCCCGTAACCGAAAAGAACCCAAACATCAACACAAAGTCCAGGAACAAGGAACAAAAGGCACCAACCGCATATCCGCCTTTGTATCGAATCCATACATAAATTGCCATCATAACAAACGCAAACAGAATCGCCAAGATTCCGCCACGCACCAATTCACCACCAATTTTTGGTCCAACGATTTGCACCTGTTCATATTGAACATTGTCGCCCAAGATATTTTTTATTTCACCCACGCGTTTATTCTGTTCGGCATCTGTTGACCCCTTGGGCAGACCAACACGCACCAAGATTGCATTACCGTCAACTTCTTGTAATTCTGGGTTAAATTCATCCAATGCAACACGCATCTGCTCAATACCATAATCTTGAACAATGGGTTTTACCTCCATCGCGATACCGCCCGAAAAGTCAATACCATAATTCAACCCACGCACCAACAAAGACAGCACGGACAACAAAATCAAGGCCCCCGATACAATGTACGACACCTTGCGATATTTCATAATTTGCAATTTCATAACTATTACCCCTTTGCGCTTTTATTTTTTACCACCGACAAAGCCAATTTTCTTATTTTTGCCGTTCATGTACCAATCCACCAAAACCTTGGTCAACCATACACATGTAAACAATGTCGTCAAAATACCAATCGACAAAGTAACCGCAAACCCACGAATTGGACCGGCACCAAACTGGAACAACACCAAACCACAAATCAACGTGGTCAGGTTCCCGTCCAAAACCGCCTTCATCGCACGCTCAAACCCCAGGTTCGCCGCACGCAATGTCGGGGTGCCCGCCTTGACTTCATCACGGATACGTTCAAACGGCAACACGTTTGCGTCCACCGCCATCCCCAGGGTCAAAACAATACCCGCGATACCCGGCAACGTCAGGGTCGCACCAAACAACGCCGTCAAACCAACAATCATCCCCAAATTCACCATCAAAGAAATCGCCGCAATAACACCGAACCCGCGATACACCATCAACAGGAATATAAAGATAAACAATACACCGGCCACGGCACCAATTTTACCACCTGCAATCGTATCTGCGCCCAATCCGGCACCAACAACACGTTCTTCAATTACCTGTAATGGGGCGGGCAATGCACCACTGCGCAACAACACCGCCAGGTCTTTTGCCCCCTGCAAAGTAAACCCACCGGAAATTTGACCACGCCCACCCGGAATTGGTTCACGAATAACCGGGGCCGACAAAACCTTGCCGTCCAAGACAATTGCAAAGCGTTCATTGACATGCTCTGTGGTCAACTTGGCAAATCTGCGTGCACCGGACGCATCAAACACAGTCGACACAACCGGCATATTATTTTGGTCAAAGTCCGCCTGGGAATCCTTTAAGGATTCGCCCGAAACCTCGACACGTGAATAAACCGGCAACATCTGCCCCGGCATATCCATATACGGCAAAAATTCCGTACCGTTTGGCGCACGTCCCGACGCCATCTGTTCCGCCGTAACATTTTCATTAACCAAATGGAACGTCATCTTGGCGGTCTGACCAATCAATTCCTTGATACGTTCCGGGTTATCAACCCCGGGCAACTGAACCAAGATATATTTTCCACCCTGACTTTGAATCGAAGGTTCCTTGGTCCCCAATGCATCAATACGACGACGCACAATTTCAATACTGCGCGCCAATGCATCTTGGATCATTTCTTGCTTTTGCTTATCAGAATAAGACAACGAAACCGTCTTTCCATCCGATGTTATATCAACAGTCCCGGCCATGGCGCTTTTCAGACGCCCCTTGGCATCGGCCACTTCATCTTCATTTTTCACAACAAAAGACACAACACCATCGTGATTACGCAAATTAGAAAAACGAATAACCCCCTTACTTCTATCAATCAGGGATGAACGCACCTCGTCATATAACTGCACCGTTTTTTCCTGGAACATGGTATCGGTGTCCACCTCTAACAACAACTGGGCCCCACCCTTCAGGTCCAACCCCAACGGCACCGGTTTAATCCAAGACGGAAAATACGGCGCAACACTTGGCGCGATGGTTGGCACCGCCAACATAACACAAAACACAGCCACAAAAACAATCGCCAGTTTTTTAAACATACCCATACCCTTTCTTTACACTTTATTCCACAGACGCCACGGCATTTTTCGCCACTTCGATAACAACACCCTTGGCCACTTCTACTTCTATTGTTTTTTCATTGATTTTCTTGATTGTTCCATAAATACCAGCGGCCAAAACCCGATTACCAACCTGTAATGAATCCAACATTTTTTGGTATTCTGCCATACGTTTTTTATTCGGACGCACCATAAACAAATAGATAATTGCAAACACCGCAATCAGATACAAAACCATACCCCATGTACCACCCTGTGGTGCGGCTGCCGGCACGGTTTCCACAACGTTTTGCGCAACTTCAACAGTCTGTTCCATAAAACTTCTCCTTACTTTAATAATGGCACGATAATAAATAAACCCACAAAAGTAAAGGGAAAAGAAACATTTCCCCCATGCATCGGCCACACCCCCACCGTGCACAGAAACTACACGTCCCCTTGCGGTGAAAAATAAAAGATTATGGCATAAGATATGGACAGTGCCGTCCCCACAGTACAAACACTACCCCCCTTGCGCCTGGGACAGAATGAACAAAAATGGTTTAGATAAAAGAAAAACCGACAACGCAGTGTACAGAAGTTACATAAGTTGTCGGTTTTACTTTTAGATAAATTATTTTTGTTTATTCTGCGGCGGTGAAAACCTTTTGCACATCATCATTTGCATCCAGCGCATCCACCAACTTTTCCAATTTGGCATAGGCTTCGTCATCCAAATCCATTGGCATGTTCGGCAACCATGTCAGTTCCGCCTGTTCGGGTTCGCCCAATTTGTCCGCCAAGAATTTTTGAACATTGATAAAATCTTCTGGTTTTGTTGTGATAATAAAGCCTTCTTCGGACGCCTCCATATTATCAGCATCTGCCTCCATAATAATTTCCATCATTTCATCTTCGGTTTTACCGATGGATGCGGGGTACATAATTTGTCCGGCGCGTGTAAACATAAATACAACGCTGCCTTCTTCACCCATATTACCACCATTTTTACCGAATATATTACGGATTTCCGGCACCGTACGACGCGGATTATCGGTCAACGCCTCGACAATAACGGGAACCGCACCCGGCCCATAGCCTTCATAGCGCACGGCTTCGTAACTTTCGGTATTTGCACCCGACGCCTTTTCAATCGCACGTTTAATATTATCGTTTGGCATGGAATTTTTACGCGCCGTCAGAATTGCCAAACGCAGGCGTGGATTATTATCCGGGTTTTTATCACCCAACTTTGCCGCCATTGTAATTTCACGTGCCAATTTTGTAAACAACCCGCTGCGTGCCGCGTCCGCCGCACCCTTTTTATGTTGTATGTTATGCCATTTACTGTGTCCACTCATATTTGACCTTTTTATTATTTTAGATTAAAATTACCCCAAAAGGATAACAAATGATTGGAAAATTGCAAGGCATAGTTGACTATATCGGCGACGGTTTTGTTATTTTATTAACAAACGGCGTCGGGTACAAGGTGCACACCTCTGAATACCTGACCCACAAATCAACGGTTGAACTGTGGATTGAAACGGTCGTTCGCGAAGATTCCATCCGCCTGTTTGGCTTCACAACACTAAACGGTCAGAACCTGTTTAATTTGCTGACAACCGTATCCGGCGTGGGACCTAAGGTTGCATTGGCAATCCTGGGGACAATTAATTCCGACACATTAATGTCTGCGATTGCCACGGGCGACGCCAAAACAATTTCGACCGCCCCGGGTGTTGGCAAAAAAATGGCGGAAAAAATCATTGTTGAATTAAAGAATAAAATCGGCGGCGTTTCCGCAACACTATTCGCACCGGCCGGCGGCACAACATCCGCTTCGTCCGCCCTGCCCGATTTGCTGATGGCATTGGAATCATTGGGGTATCGCCGTCTTGATATAATTGAAATGGCACAAAAATTGGTGAATCAAAATCCAACGGCGGATGTATCAAAACTGGTCCCATTGGCATTAAAAGAAATCAGCAAAACAAAGTAACCATAACATGAATAATAACGATACAATTTTTGCATTATCATCTGGTCACGGTAAATCCGGCGTTGCAGTAATTCGCATATCGGGCGACAACCTGCGCGACACATTTACAAAAATTACCAACAAAACAGACATTGTTCCGCGCCACGCATATTTTGTTAATCTGACAGATGGCACGGGCGAACTGATTGACCAATGTCTGGCGATATACTTTCCTGCGCCCTATTCTTTTACCGGCACAGATGTCATCGAATTACACACACACGGCGCGCCCGCCACAATAAATGCAACATTTGAACACCTGAAAACATTGGGCATGCGTATGGCGACCCCAGGCGAATTTTCACGTCGTGCATTTTATAACAACAAAATGGATTTGGCCGATGTTGATGGCCTGGCGGCATTGTTGGACGCGCAAACAGACGTTCAGCGCAAACACGCATTAAAATCCATGCTGGGTCGCGACAGTAAAATTTATAACACCTGGCGCGAACAAATGGTTGAAATATCGGCCTATGCGGCGGCAATCCTGGACTATAATGCGGACGACCTGCCACAAAACATATGTGAAACGATTCACACGCGCACAAAAAAATTACACCAAGAAATCAGTACCGCCTTACAGGGATACAAAACATCACGCGCAATTCGTGGCGGAATAAATGTCGCACTGGTTGGCGAAACAAACGTTGGCAAATCATCAATCTTTAATTACCTGGCGGGTTCAAATCGCGCAATAGTATCCGACATTGCCGGCACCACACGCGACGTTGTATCAATCAATCTGGACATTGATGGATATATGGTAAACCTATCTGATACGGCGGGCATTCGTGAAACAAGCGACGAAATTGAATCAATCGGCATTGAACGCACGAAATCAGAAATCCAGAACGCAGACATTATAATCCACGTCTATACGCCGGATTCTGTGGCACACAGCGATTTACACAACAATGAAATTATTGTTATAAATAAATCAGATACAACCGACACACATGACATAAAAAATGTAATTTATACGTCTGCCAAAACAGGCGACGGCATGAAAATACTGACCGACACATTACGCGAAAAGATACACAAAATCATGGATGGTGCCGAAGGTGCCCTGTCCATAAACGCGCGCACCAAATCATTATTGGAATCTGCGCGTGACGAACTGAACAGCGCATTGGCCGCGAACGATAATTATGATATATTTGCCGAACACACGCGTCGTGCGGCCGATGCGATTGGAAAAATCCTGGGGACAATCACCGCATCCGAGGTTCTGGATAAAACATTCGGCCAACTGTGTTTGGGGAAATAGACAATATCATCCCGACCTTAGTCCTTAACACGCGCCAGGTCATCGTACACCTTGTACTTTTGGTCACCTGTTTCACGGTATTCATACCCAGCCGCGCCAACAGAATATATATTAAATAATTCTGTAACCTTATCAACCGCGGCGCGCATCATTTGCGCGGTCACATCGGCATCATATTCAATCACACGCGCATCATTATTTCGCAGTTGCAAAAATCGCATAACCGGTGTCCGCGACCGTTCGGTTGTCTGAATTAGAAATCCCCCCGATTGTAACATATATGCCTCTAATGGTAACTGTGGCATATTTCCCTGCTCTAACTGACTTTTGGTTGGCGCAGCCCCCGTTTTAATATCTAACACCCCCCCATCCCAAATTCTGTCGGCGCGCGCCCGTACATTTCGTCCGGCAATCTTTACCGCGCCACCAATTTCCGCATACGCACGTGGCACAGACGACAATTCATTTGCAATAACAGGGGCGATTTCCACAAATCGTTTATGCCAAAAATGAAACAAAATACTTTCCCGCCCCAATTTTTCCAACGCACGCGCATCCATCTGTTGCACCAAAACATCGGGGCGCAAATCGGTTGCATGTTCCACCACTTCATGTACCAGGTTCCCAAAGTCACGCGCATCCGGACCAACCCAGTAATCATCCAATACATGCAACCTCAGAATATGCCGCACATAGAACGCATACGGATTATGAATCAACTGTTCCAATTCTGTGACATAAACATCACTCCAATCCGCGGGGGGTGTTGGCACCGAATAATCCAGACTTTTTCGCGCCACATCATCACGCGCCAAAACCGCATTTAAAATATCCACACCTGTATCAAAAATTCCCCGTCGCGCAATAACACGTGACAAAAATCTTGATTCCGTGGTCTGCACCCCACCCGATTGGGTTGAACGTAACCAATATACCGTATTTCCACACGATAAATTCATAAAATCCAACGCCTGTAAAGACACCTTTCTGTCGGCCGCCGGCAATCCAATTTTTTCCGCCAAATTTTTGGGCAACCACGCATTTTCATATCCACGTGCCGGGAACATCCCGTCATTTAATCCCGTCAGAATAACAACATCTGCGGTCTGCATACGCGATTCTATCGTTCCCAACACAACCACATCCGCCCGATCATTTATCGCGCCACGTATCGACACGCCCGCCAACGCATCTGCAATAAACGCACGCGCATCCGCCGTGCCCAAAACCACACCCGCCACCACCAACGCATCGGACATTTCCTTAATCGCGGCCCAAACCTGAACAGATTCCACATCATCAATTATAAATTGTGGCGAAAAATTCGACATATTGTCCGAAACCATTTTTGCCACCGCATTAAACAGGTTATTTCCCGACTCTTGATAAATTACTTCAAAAGAACTATCACCCGTTTCAATCCATGCATCCAACAAATTTAATATTGCGCGGCCCGCCCGGGTCATGGTACCGGGCACCCCACCCGAAAAGTCCGCCACAATACCGCGCGCATCCAACGCCGTTGCAATACGTTGGTTTCCGGCGGCATCGGGTGTTATAACCAATACAGATTTTTTTTGCGCAACACTGCGTACGGCAATCTCTGCAACAACATCAGCCTCAATCGCTTCGCCGGGCACATGAACAAGATGGCAATTATTAAGATTCGTATTCACATCATATTGCGCACAATCATTACCAAACGCATAATTCATAAAATCTATCACACTGTCCCCAACATCAATTGGTATAACATCCCCCGGCGCAACACCAATACGCGACAAGAATTTATATTCTGAATTATACGGATTTGTATCCAATTCAAAATCATCAACCCTTCCCGCAATCTTGCCCGACAATATAATACGCCCATGCGACAATTTTGCAATTTTTTCCATTAAATCTGCTGTTGCGGGCACACTGGCAGTGGATGCACACACAATCACCAACTTATATTTACCCAATTCGTCCCCCCAGGCACGAATATCACGGTTACGGGCCGCCGTTTGCGTAATTCGCCCATTTGCATACATCGGCATAAAATTTGATAAAACACCCAGAATTTTTGCCTTGTCCCGAAAGTGCGTGGCATACCTATCATCAACCAATTCCATCCAGTCAATTTTGGATGCGTCCACACCTTCATTTTCCAAATAATCCTGCATACGCACCAAATCACGCGCAATCGGCAACGCGGTCACCAGATTACCAACATTTGCATCTGCGGCCAACAATCGGGCCAACACCGCCACACGTTCTGTGTTTGAAATTACATCGGGCGCCTCTACTTCATCGGTCGCATCCTCCACCCCTTCGCCTAGCGCAACCAAAGTTGGCAAAATCGCCGCCCCACCGGACTTTTCAGCAATCATTTTTTCAACGGTTCGAACGGCGCGCCGACTGGGCAGGAATATCAGCATATCCGCCACATCCACACCCGCATCACACATCACACGCCACAAAGCATCCGACATCCGCGCAGGATTGGTTGCATAAAAAATATTATTATTTAATGCCAAGTGTTTCCCTTATCGGTTCCAGTCCCGTTTTCTTTTCTGCCGACGTAAACAACACATCTGGCAACATCGCCCCATGATCTGTATGTCGAATTTCAACCTGTTTTTCTTCGCGTACTTTTTTATCTTTTTTTGTATAAACAATTTGATAAGGGATTGCGTTTACATCACAAAAATCCATCAAATCTAAATCCGCATCCTTGGGTCCAATTCGCGAATCAATTAAAATAAACAAACGTTTCAACTGTCCACGCGACAACAGATATTCCTCTAACCGCTTCAACCACCGCATAGCATCCACCTTGGACACACGTGCATAGCCATATCCCGGCAAATCCACAATCATAATCCGGTCATCAACGTTAAACAGATTCAAACTTTGTGTCCGTCCCGGGGTATTAGAAGTACGCGCAATCGGCGCCCCAACCACCGCATTAATCAATGATGATTTTCCAACATTACTGCGCCCAATAAAGGCGTATTCTGCAAAATGCGAATTCGGCAAAGACCTGACCGTTTCAAAACTGCCCACAAATTTAATCATCCGCATCCCCTTTTTCCAACAATCGTTTATAGGCCTCTTTTTTCGAAATCCCGGTACGCGCCGCCAAATCGGCCGCCGCACTTTTCATCGAAGTTGCCGCAATATCATTAACTATATCAGAAATCTCGGCATCACTCATGCGTTTTTCCGGGCGTGGCGCAACAACAATAACAATTTCCCCACGTGGTGGTGTTATATTCACCAATTCGGCCGGATATCCAATTATCGTTTCTTCGTGAATTTTGGTTATTTCACGCACGATGGCTATTTTTCTTTCCGGCATAACACGTGCCAATGCGCCAATCGTGGACATAATGCGATTTGGGCTCTCGTAATAAATAATGGTATGTGGGATTTTATTATCATCACGCAATTTCTTTTCATCAAAAAAACCACAAAACGTAAACCGATCGGTCGGGAACCCCGACAAAACCAACGCAGACACACACGCCACGGGTCCCGGCACAACAAACACCGGCACCCCCGCCGCGCGGGCGGCCCGCACCAAACGAAATCCCGGATCTGACACCCCCGGCATACCCGCATCACTTACACATGCCACCGCCGCACCATTTTGAATTTTTTCAATTAAATCCGGAACAACATCACGCTCATTATGCTCGTGACAGGACACCCGTCTGGTTTTAATATCAAAATGCGCCGCCAACTTTCCAAAAACCCGCGTATCTTCGGCGGCAATCAAATCCACATCTTGCAAAACTTGCACCGCACGTGGCGACATATCAGACAAATTTCCAATCGGCGTTCCAACAATATAAAGCCCTGTTTGCATTTAGAATCCTTTTATAGTAAAATGATACAAAATAAAATGGATTTTCCAATGCTTATGAACAGAATTTTTAGCTTTTTAACATTAGTCGCAACATTGACTGGCTGTGCAACACAACAGGCACCTGAAACCAATTGGTCTGATATATACGGCACCCT
>JAZSNY010000014.1:0-11411 GCA_045536625.1 Candidatus Enterousia sp. | reverse complement strand
CACAACGCATGGATATTCAATCGTTTTCCATGACATACTGGACATGGTTTTTCCGATTGATATTTTGCCAATTCTGTACGCATTGCTTCGGAATCAGATTCGCGCCAACGCCGTTCAATATTTGGGATAACACCTTCGTATGGTTTTTCATAAACGAACCCGTTCCAATTTATCTTAATCGGTTCATCACCACTGCCATACAGAACCAAATCCTTTTGTTCCTGGGTCAATGTATGCCACGGCTTAGACAATGGAATCTTGAATTTTTTATGTAACGCATCCAGCAAATGTTCAAACTGGCTCAACATCCCGCCACGCGACCACGGCGCAATTGCCCCACCCAGAATTGATTTTGATGGGTCTGGCACGACCAAATCCGGCGACATATTCAATTGAACGCCCAACCCGTCACAGTTCTGACACGCCCCCATCGGCGCGTTAAACGAAAACAATCGCGGTTCAATTTTTGGCACAGTAAAACCACTGACCGGACACGCATAGTTTTGCGAATACAACGTGTCTTCATTGGTATCCAATCTACGCACCAACACAGACCCCGGCACCAAACGCAACGCCCCCTCGAACGAAGAGTATAAACGCGACCGGAACTCTTCCACGTCCGCGCCTTCATCGGGCATTTGTAACCTGTCCACAATTACCAATATCGTGTGCTTTTTATTCTTGTCCAGGGGCAAAACCGCAGACAAATCAACCAATTCGCCATCAATTATCGCCCGCTGATACCCCTGTTTGACCAAAAAAGCCAATTCCTTGCGATATTCACCTTTGCGTTCACGAACCAGGGGTGCCAACACAAAAATTTTTGTCCCTGCCGGTATTTTCATTGTCCAATCCACCATTTCCGCAACAGACTGGGATTTTATAGGTTTCCCTGTAACCGGTGAATGCGGCACACCAATACGCGCCCACAACAATCGTAAATAATCATAAATTTCGGTAACCGTACCAACGGTTGAACGCGGATTTTTTGACGTAGTCTTTTGCTCAATCGAAATCGCCGGCGCCAATCCTTCTATCAAATCTACATCGGGCTTTTTTTGCATATCCAGGAACTGACGCGCATAACTGGACAAAGATTCTACATATCTGCGTTGGCCTTCGGCATATATGGTATTAAACGCCAACGAAGACTTGCCCGAACCGGACACGCCCGTAAAGACCACCAATTTATTTTTTGGTATGTCCAAATCAATATTTTTAAGATTATTTTCGCGCGCCCCGCGAACCTTGATAAAACTTGCCATAACAAAGATATAGGTTACACCATTATTTTTTCAATACAAAGGGCGAAAATTCCTTTCGCCCCCATCTGAATTTATTGCTTATTATTTTTCATCAAACTTTCTGGCGACAAATCAACACCGGACACTTTTTTAAAATCCTGGCCTATACGCGGGGCCAATTCACCATTAACCCACACATCAATACCACCGGCATTACCAAACGTGGCCTTGAATTTTCCCTTGGGCGAAACATAATAAACATCCCCCGGCATCAACACACGACTTAACTCTGTGCGACCACGTGCATCTTTAACTTCGACCCAGGTACCCGCTTCGCCCGTTTTTTTATTCGCCTGCAAAATTACATCTGCGGTTGCACGATTATCCGTCCCAAAGCGTTCGCGCACCGGCTGATTGAAGTCCGGTTCCTTGACCATATCCTCAACAGACACAACCACCTGGACAGGTTCCACAATCTCTTCCGTACCGACATTTTTCAACAAAACAATACCCGTCACAATCAACGCAATGGCAACAATAGCCCCAACGAACCATATCCAATGTTGATACACAAATTGATATGCCTTAACAAAATATACCTTGACCCAACTTTCTTCCTTGATACTGGGCATGGCACAGGCACTGACATCTTCATCCGCATCCGCGCAATCTCCGCCAATACCCATTTCTTTTTTTATCTTTTCAACAATTTCATCCGGATTCAACCCCAATTCCATCGCATAGTTACGCGCAAAGCCCAAAATATAAACAGGTTCCGGGATAACCGAATAATCACCATTTTCCAACGCCTCTAAAAACTCTTCCCGAATACACAGCTGCTTTGAAATCGTTGGAATTTCACGTTTACGCCGTCCGGTTGTACGCGCATTATGCAACATCTGTCCCGCGGTTAATTCAACCGGCGTTTCGACCACTTCTGCACTTTCAATATTTTCAACATTTTCTGTCATATTTTATAGTCCCCGTTCTATTATTTTCCTAAATAATACCCCAAAATTCACGAATTGCAACCTTTAAGGCATCCGCCCCATCTATTTGATTTACCCGTATTCTGAAATCAGACGAATTTACCATACCCGCACTGTACCATGCGGCATGTTTTCTGAACATCGGCACCGCCGTTTTTTCACCATAGTATTCAATCGCATATTCCAAATGCCGCAAAACAATATCACCAACATTTTCCGGCGCCACCCCACCATGTAATTGCGATATCAACCACGGCCGCCCCATCAGGGCACGCCCCACCATCGCCCCCGCATACCCCAGGGATTCCGGCACCTGTAAATCAGAAACTGTTTTAATATCCCCATTGGCAATAATTGGTATCGGACAATCGGTCACATCCGGCAACACGGCATTTCCCAAATAAAGTTGCGCCCGTGTCCGCCCATGCAGCGCCACAAATCGCACCCCGGAATCCGCCGCCACATGAATCAAATCACGCCAATCACGATGCGCATCATCCCACCCCAAACGCGTTTTAATCGAAACGGGAATATCCACCGCCCCAACAACCGCCGCCATAATCTTACCGGCCAACACGTGGTCACGCATCAGATGCGCACCCGCACCGGCACGGGTTGCAACCTTGGGGACGGGACATCCTATATTAATATCAATCCACTTTGCGCCCGCATCCTGTAATATACGTGCTGCATCCGCCATCAACGCCACATCCGCCCCAAAAATTTGCGCACCAACGTTTCCTTCGTCCCGATAGTCATCAAAATTACGCAAACAATTCTTATGCGCACCGACCAAGGAATGACAAGAAATCATTTCGGTCACCATTGGCGCATCCGGCGAAAACAATCGCACCATCCGGCGAAACGGGCGATCCGTAACCCCGGCCAAAGGCGCAGCAAAAATTTGATTCTTAGCAAACATTTGTGATATAATGCCATCTATGAAGGAAAAAATCAAAAAATTATTTAACTTTATCGGTCGCGCCTGGGCGGGCGGCGGCCGTGGGAAACTGGGGTTGGGGCTGACTGCATTTGCAGGTTTTATGTTTATTGGGTTATTTTGGGGTGACGTTACACTTCAGGGCTTTACCATGAATATATTCAGTTTAAATCGCGAACGTGCACAATTACAGGCGGAACGCACCGATTTAGAAAACATCAACAAACATATTGAATTATTACAGGGATACAGCGCCGATTACATCGAAGAATTGGGATTAAAATATCTGAACATTGGTGACCCCAAAACGAAAATTTTAAAGATTTAAAAATCCCCCTTGTTTGGGGGACTTATTTAATTCAAAAACAAAATCATACCGTTCAGATACAATGCAAAGCACAACCATAAAATATACGGCCACACCAAATAAGACGCCGCACGACTGATTGGCTTAAAGGCTATCATCATCCAAATAGACACCGCAATCAATGCAACCAACGCCAACAAAGCGGCACCGACCATCTGCACCCCAAAGAACAAATAACTCCACAATGCATTCAAACACATTTGTGAAATGAATAACGCATAAGCCTTGCCCTTGTTGACACGCGTTTTGCCATTATTCATAATCAAGAACAACGAAATTCCCAACAGCGTATACAGAATCATCCACGCCACAATAAACAACCACCCATTTGGCGTTAACACCGATTGATTCAATCCGTTATACCAAACATCCGCCCCCGGCGACATCGGCGTAAAGAATCCACCAATAATTCCCGGGATAAAAGAAATTACAATTGCCAAAATAAAAGTCCAAAATTTTTTCATTTTTCTTCTCCTTTTAAGTGCATTATATCACCCCCACCCCAACATACATACAGGAACGATTCCCCAAAACGAAACCCGCCACATTCGTGACGGTTGAATTTTGGCACGCCCGGCAGGATTGTAATTCCCATATACGCTTACGCTTTATGGGCCCCTTTCGCCTGCGGCTCGAACCTTTACGGTTCTCATCCGCGGGGTACAACAAAATTAATACCGCCACATTCGTGACGGTTGAATTTTGGCACGCCCGGCAGGATTCGAACCTGCGACCTGCGGATTAGAAATCCGATGCTCTATCCAGCTGAGCTACGGGCGCAACGCCACCTATTCTATACTATTTTTTATAAAATTCAAGCCCTGCCTTCGTTTAATTCTGCATCGCCCCATAAAAACTGACGCCCGAAACACTCCACTACCATCACTCCCAACAGCGGCACCACAGTATTCCATACAATTCGCTATACACTAAGGATCAGAATTGTGAACGGAAATAGCCGATATTGTATTTTTGAATGCAAATAAATCAAAGCGATATCCATTGGGCGCATTCAAACTGGTAATTCCCGCCCCACATAACGCGCGACATTCACCATTTACATCACGCACACGATTCGACACCGGCCCAAAATACGCAGTATAACCGTTCCGGACACACATCCGCGAACAATGGAAGCCCCCAACCCAAATGTCAGGGTTTTACGGTGCAACACTGCAACAACACAACCACCACAAAAATAAAACAATTCATCAGGATATAAACGCTTTAACTTATCGCATTGTTTGCCAATGATTTTTTGTTGACTTATTCATCCACCACCAACCCCAAGTTTTCTGGGGTCAGTTCACCTATGGCGGCCAACACTGCAAAATACGCAGAAATTCGCGCATGTTTGGCGCGCGTATGTGCGACCTGAGAATTTAATAATTCTTGTTCCGCATTCAATACATCCAGTACCGTTCGGCGACCGCGCATCTGTTCATCACGAATACCATCCAATGCCATTTTATTGGCATCAACACTGGCACGTGTTGCGTTTATGGCATATTCCTGGGATTGATACATATTCCATGCGCTGCGCAGATTTTCAACAATCACACGTCGCGCATTTATAATCTGTTCTTGAATCCCCGCTATATTTGCACGCACCCGGTCCGCATTGGCAAATGCATTGCCACGGTCATATAACGGCACCCGCAAATAAACACCAATACGACTGTCGGTTATATCATCTAATATGGGCACATTATCCACCTGTTGGACGGCGGCACGTACATCAATCGATGGCATCAAAGAACTGTATGCAACGGTTATTCCCTGGCGCGCGGCATCTTCCTGGGCAGCCAGCGCAATTAACACCGGATGACGTCGCAACGCATCTTCTTCGGCATCTTGGATTGATATTGGGAACAAATCTGCCACAACATCCAAATCAATATCTGGATATTCATCCAACGCATCGCCATAAATTCGGCGCAACGTTTCAATTGCAATTTCATACTGTGCAACAGCATCAACCACACCATATTTCGCCATTTCCAACCGCGCCAACGCCTGGGCTACATCAGTCTGGGTCATGCGACCAACATCCGCCCCATCGCGTACAAATTCATAGTACTCCATCAACACACGTTCATTATTCTTGTTCAGATTCATAACGTTGCGTGCATTTAAAACCTCTATATACGCATTTATTGCATCCATAAAGACCGTCTGTTGTGTGGCATACAAATTTGCATTCGCCGCCGCCAACGCACCATGGGCGGCACGTATTTTGGCAAACATTGCCCCCCCCTGGAAAACATTTTGTTGAAATTCCAATCCATATTGCATTGGGGCATAATCAAAATCATATCCCAATGCGTTGGTACGCGCCATACCGACATTACCCGTCACCCCCAGATATGGATGTAAATCTGTTTTGGACACATCCAAATTTGCCTGGGCCACATCTACATCCGCCCGCCCCTGACCAATCACAGGATTTGTATCATAGACATTTTGCAATGCCGAATACATATCTGCCCACACATTACATGTACAACAACTCACGACCATAACAAATATAATAAACCGTTTCATAAAAATCCCCCCTTATTACAAAGTTGTTTTAAACCGCCGCATCGCAATTATCCAAATAACAATCCCTGACGCCAACATCGCACCACCATGACGCGCAAAATATATCCAATCGGGCCCCTTTAACATAATATTGCGCACCAGAAACGAATAATGGCTTAATGGATTTATATAACTTATCCAACGCAAAACAACTGGCATGTTTTCCGTTGATATAATCGCCCCTGATAACATCAGTGCCAAAAACGCCACAATAATCAGCCCCAACATTGCCTGTTGTTGGGTATTCGTATACGTAGACAACCATATACCAATCCCACACGCCGGCACACAGAACACCAAAAACGAGAACAAAAACATAAGCTGCGACCCCACAAACGGCACACGAAACGCAATCATTCCAACAATCACAACAGATAACATTACCGCAAAAGACACCAACACATACGGCAACACTTTACCCATAACGATATCATATTTTGATATTGGTGCAGATATTAATGTTTCCATGGTACCGGTTTCTTTTTCCTTGGTAATAGATACAGAAATTAATATCAGTAATGCCAAGAATACCAATATCGCCACCATTGACGGCACCATAAAAAATTTCGTGTTCATCTGCGGATTAAACAACACCCGCACAGAAAACCCAATCGGCAACCGCATTTCAACATTCGTCACATCCAACAAAGTATTTGTAATAATTCCACGAAGATACGCCTCTATACTGTGCGCCTTTAATATATTCATAGAATCTATCAATATCTGAATTTCCGCATCCCCACGCACCAGTGATTTTGTCAGCCCCCCTGGGGGCGCAATAATTGCAACATCTGCTGCGCCACCCTGGACCGCTGCAACTGCATCACGATTTTCATCTATACCCGCATCAACAAAAAATCCCGACCCAATTGCCCTATTATAAATTTGTGTTGCCACCACGTCATTTGTTGCGTGGCGCATCACCAACCGTAAATTATCTGCCTGAAACGTAATTGCCCCCGACAGCAATATCATCTGAACAACCGGCATAATTAAAATCGCTGTCATCAATATTGGGTCGCGTAACAACGCAACAATTTCTTTCTTGAAAAAACCACGTAACACAGACCACTTCATTCCAACGACCTTTTAAACCTGAATACACAAAATACTAGAATTACCAACGCCTGAAACGCCAACACGGCATACAACCACCATATATCAACGAACAAACTGCCCTTCAGAAATTGATCGCGCGTTATATCCATATAAAATCGCGCAGGAAACAACGAAGATACGATTCGGTAACCACGCGACATATACTCAATTGGAAATACAAAGCCCGATAAAATCACCGTCGGCAACAATCCGATTATGGCGGCATATTGAATTGCAAGCTCTTGTTTTCTTGTAGACACAGATATCAACAATCCAATTGCCAAATAGCCCAATATAAACAACCATGTTCCAAATATCAGTTGCCAATACCCCCCAACAAAAGGCACACCAAAAACAACCCGCGCAACAATAAAAACCAATACAAATCCCAAAAAACTAAGAATTGCATACGGCATAACCTTGCCTATAATAATATCTAATCGCGTGGCAGGTGTTGACAACAACATCTCCATTGACCCCCGTTCCCATTCACGACATACAGTTAACGTAGTCAACATAATCGCAACCAACGCAATAATCACTGCGCTTAATCCCGGTACCGCAAACCAACGCGAATTCAGTTCTGGATTAAACAAATATCGCACCTTGTATCGCGGTATATTGGCCCCAGATACATTTAATATTCGCGCCGTTACATTCTGATTTATTGTATTTAAATAATTTGAAACTGACGACATAGTAGATGTTTCTGTACCATCAACCAAAATTTGTACATTACCACCACCGTCTGCCACGGCATCTTTTTCAAATCCTGGTGGAACAATTAACCCAACACGCGCCCGCCCAGAAACAACATCATTATAGATATCATTTGGATTATCCGTATTATATGGCTTAAAATAATCCGAACTGCCAAACGTTTCTATTAATTGTCGCGATGCCATTGTCTTATCATTATCAACATATGCCATATCTATTGATTTAATGTTAAACTCAATAGAACTGCCCAATATCAGCACAATCAACAACGGTAATAACAACGCCATTATCAACGTAAACGGGTCACGCCGTATATGCTTAAACTCTTTATCAAAAATTGCATACATTCTGCGCCAAGAAAACAATTTCATCTGTCTTGTCCTTCTACCAGTTTAATAAACACATCTTCCAACGATGGCGCAATCTGTGTAATTTCCCACCCGCGACGTAATCTACGTAAATATGGCGCCGAATGTACACCATCACGAAAACGCAAATGAAAATCTGCCCCATATGGCTGCCAAATATCAGTTACATCTGGGGGTGGCGGCACGGCGTATTTATTTTTTGCGCGCATACGATATAAAGTATCTCCAAAAGTATCGCGTTTCAGTTTACCTGGACTGTCCACTGCAATTAATTCACCTGCCCGCATTAAGGCGATACGCGAACAATTTTCTGCTTCATCCATATAGTGCGTGGTAACAAAAACTGTTTTACCCCCCTGTGCCAAGACTTTTATCAATCGCCAAAATCGCATCCGTGCAATTGGTGCAACGCCCGCCGTCGGTTCATCCAGAAAAACAATCGCCGGGTCATGCAATAATGCGACACACAGCGCAACTTCTTGTTTTATTCCACCCGGTAAATTTTTAACAATTGTTTTTAAATTTCTATCAAATCCAATAAATTTCAATAATTGTGCACGCCGTTCCATGTACAAATTTTCTGAAACCCCATGCAAGGCCGCCGCAAAATCAAAATTTTCACCAACAGATAATTCATTATACAGCGTAAACCGCTGGGACATATACCCAACGCGTTGTTTGATAAGATTTTCTCGTCCCCGGACGAAATCTATACCATCTATACATACGCGCCCCGCGCTAGCGGGCAACACCCCACACAGCACACGAATAGCTGTCGTTTTTCCCGCACCATTCGCCCCCAGAAAACCAAATATTTCACCACGTTTCACATCAAATGACACATCACGCACTGCACAAAAATCACCAAAACACACAGACATATCATGAACACTGACCACAATATCTTTCATTTGAACATTCCCCCACGGCGCAGGAACAAATCATCAAAATTACGACTGTGATACCGCGTCAGCAAATCCTGTGGCGCACCCGCCCCCAAGACATGCCCACGTTCCATCAATACAACATTTCCACATCGTTCTGCTTCATCCATATATGCAGTTGACATAATAACCAAGATACCACGTACAACCGCATCATTTAGTAATCCCCAAAATTCCCGCCGACTAATTGGGTCTACACCATTTGTAGGCTCATCTAACAGCATAATTTGGGGCGAACGTAATAACGCACAAATCAAACCTAATTTCTTATACATACCCCCCGACAGTTTACCCGCCGGCCGGTCCAGGAAATTATCCAATCGCGCCAAATGCACCAATTCAGATTTTTTTCGTGCAAAATCAACATCTGATACCCCATACAATTTTCTAAAAAAATCCAAATGTTCCGCAACCGATAGATCTGGATACAAACTCTGACTTTGCGGCATATATGCAATACGATTTTGAATATTGGAAAACGCGACACCGCGCCCATTTTCATGATATTGCACCACACCTGAATTTGCCCGCATTAAATCCAACATTATACGAAACAACGTTGTTTTCCCTGCACCCGCCGGTCCAATAACACCGTATAACAACCCACTGTTAAATCGCGCAGACACATCATCCAACGCAACAATCCCCCGGAATCGTTTAGATATATTTTCAACATGAATTTTTATATCACTCATTCGGCAACAACGTACTTTCTATTGTCATCCCAGACTTTAAAATTAAATCTGGATTTTCAAACTGTACTTTGATTCCAAAAATCAATCGCGTGCGCTCATCACGTGTTTGAACATTTTTAGGGGTAAATTCTGCTTGTTCATTAATCTTAACAATTCGCCCAGGGAATTGTTGATTATCCGCTTCGGGTAAAATACCAACAACATTTTGTCCAACCCTTAATTTATACAACACTTCATATGGCACATAGAAATATGCCCAAATATCATACGGATTTGCAACCGATATCAACGGTGCACCTGGTGCCACAACTTCGCCCACTTCACGAAATTTTGCCATAACCATGCCATTAATTGGCGACACAACACGACACCACTGCAATCGCAAATCATTGTCCTGTTTGTTTCGTGTTAATGCATCATATTCCGCATCTGACACATGCCCCCGTGCCACCAGTTGCGTTGCCCGTTCATAATCCTTATCAATTTGTCGCGCCAATATTTTATATGCATCACATGATAATTCTAATAACGGCTGACCGGCGGATACATTATCACCCTCTGTAACATAAACTTCTAAAATATCAGATGCCACACGCGATGAAACCATAACCCGGGATGTTTCCAGTGTGCCAGCATAGAAAAACGGCCTCCGTGCGATAAAATATCGTACCACCAACATTCCAATTACCACAGCAATTACAACAATTGCAGAAATCATAAAAATCTTTTTTACTTTTTCATTATTCATACCTTAATTATGCCAAAAAAGCCCCCGCATTTCGCCGGGTATGAATTCCTTAATCTAACACAACCCCAAACAAATCAAAAATTTGCGGAACAGACGTTATTCAACTTATCGCATTATTTGCCAAACTTATTAATTCCAAAAATTTACTAAAATTTTTTGTTCCCAATTTTTCTTTTATCTTTGTCAAGACTGATGCCTGCTCTATTTGTGCAATCATATCAATTGATTTTTTTGTTGGCATAATATACACACTGCGCCCATCCGTTGGCGATGGCAATCGCACAGCATACCCTTCATGAATTAACTTATTCAATCGCGCCGTTATCATTGGTTTTGACACACCTAAATCAGCCGCCAATGTCGCCGGCGTATGCACCCCCGGTTGTGTACACAACACATTCAACAACACAATGTCACCTGCCCGCAACGATTGTTCCCCCATACCGCGCACACAGGCACGACAAAAAACAAACACACCAACCCCAACATTTTCTTTTTTCATATTAATTCACCTTTATTAACTACAATACTTAACAACAGTTAACCAAATTAAGCAACAACACACAATAAAATTTAATAATGCATGCGATTGCAACCGCATTCAAATATCGTAAAATTTATGAACAAACCGGTTCTATAACCCAAATAATGGAATCCGACAAAATATCAAACCGCACCGCATACCGCTATCTAAGCATTGCGTACATGAATCCAA
>JAZSNY010000017.1:0-2642 GCA_045536625.1 Candidatus Enterousia sp. | reverse complement strand
TTGGCAGCGTAGCTCAGTGGTAGAGCAGAGGAATCATAATCCCCAGCCCTAGATTTGTATTGAGTGCTGTTGAGTATGAATAACCTAGGTTTTCCGCAACATTGACCGAGGTTAGGATTTGTAAAATTTTGTTGCGAGAATGATTAAGATTGTTCTAAACTGTTGGATAGTTTTACATAGACTAGACATAGAGATGGACACAAGTTTTGGCAGCGTAGCTCAGTGGTAGAGCAGAGGAATCATAATCCTTTGGTCGGGGGTCCGAATCCCTCCGCTGCTACCAAGACAAACAGCCCCTATTTTGGGCTGTTTTTTATTTTTGTCTTGCATTTGTAAATCGCATTTCAGTATAGTTTAATTCAAGGAAGGAAAGGATAACTGTCAGGTACGGTAATTTAATCTGACCTTACTCTGATTTTACAGAGAAACAATGACAAAAATGGCGACCATCCGGCCGCCGTTTTTTTTGCATTATTTGCTAATATTCATAAATTATGGTATTATTGCGGTTAGAATGTATGAGGGATTATTATGAAACGAAATCAAGTGATTTTATTCTATGGTCTGCCGGCAAGTGGTAAATATACGGTTGCAAAAGAAATTCAGAAAAAATGCGGCGGCGTTTTGTTGGATAACCATTATTTTTATGACTTGTTTGTAGGTATAACAGAAGTTCCAGATGAAATACGTCACGAATGGTTTCATCGTGTTGGAGATGTTCGCAGGGCTTATATGGATGTGTTAAGAAAGTTTTATCCACGAAAAAAGCAAACGCGATTTATATTTACATCTGTTTTATTCCGCGGCGAAAAACTGCCTGCAAATCTACAAAAGTTTGCGCATGATATAAATGCTGATTTTATTCCCATAGAATTAAACGTGCGTAAAGATGTGTTGTTGAAACGGTGTAATACAGCACAGCGGAAAAAACGCGAAAAAATATCAGACCCGAAAGAATATGAAAAGGTGCTGAATAAATGGTTACCAAACGCATTTCATTCTAGACATGCCAATAGATTAGTTATAGATGTCAGTGATTTGTCATTGGATAAAACGGTGACCGCGGTCAGAAAACATCTGCGACAATTTGATTAAAAGGATACAGACATGCAAAAATGGGAAATCGCATTAAATAAGTTTTTGGAACGATATATTCATGAACCTTGGTTTGAGGGGGCGTTGCTGTGCGGTTCTTATACCACAGGCAACCAAACCGAATTTTCAGACATAGACGTTGTTATTGTTGGCAAGAATAATATGGGCTGGCAGGAAAAGTCCAATTGCTATGTTGATGGGTTCTTGATGGAATATACAATCAACCCTGTTTATAAACTGGAAGAATATATGGCAACATACATGAAAAATCATCGCCATATAGACCAGAATATGTTTGTATATGGAAAAATCTTGCATGATAAAAATGGGGTTATGAAAAAACTGCGCCAAAAATGTGCGCGCGATATTAAAAAGCCTTTCAAGCCATATTCAGAATACACAAAATCCTTTATCAAATACCATCTGTGGGACAAGTATGATGAACTGTTGTCGTTGGATGCACGCGGATATCATATTGATATGCAATATTGGGCGGTGGTGGATAGTCTGATATCGGCATACTATGATTTCAAGAATATGCCGCACCCACCACGCAGTAAAATTGAACCAATCTTGACCGACCCAGAATTTGCAAAGCGATATCATATTCAGGCAATGCCGCCCAAGACATTTACAGATAAATTGTTGGCATGTATGAACGCAAAATCCAAGACCGCAAAAATGGATGCGGTAAAGGCATTTTATAACTATGTCATGCGTGCTGGCGGCGGATTTGATATTGGTAAATTCCGCGGCTATCAAAAGATTGAAAAGCGATAAGGAAACAAAAATGAAACGTGCAATCAAATTCAAGTTAAAAAATGGCAAGGTTGTGACTATCCGTCTGTTGCGTGCCGATGATTATGATGCGTTTGTAAAATTTAATAAAGAGTTTGCAAATGGACCCAGCGCAAAAATGAATTTTGAATATCCTGGTGCGCCTGTTGAACCGAAAGAAAACTATGTAAAAGTGTGGTCGAACAAAAACTATTTATACATTGCGGCATTTGATGGCGAAAAAATAGTCGGCTATGCACAAATTCGTAAGATGATGGTCGGTCATCCGTTTTGTGCACGCAATGCAATGACCGGCACAAGCATATTGGAAAAATATACATCAAATGGTTTGGGAACCAAGTTCAAACAGATTATTGAAAAATGGGCATTGGAAAATAAAGTTCATAAATTGGAAGCAGAAACATTTCAAAAAAACGTGCGTTCGGTTGGCAATTTGCTAAAGAACGGATACGAAATTGTTGGTGTTTCGCATGATGTTGCTTTTATAGATGGCGAATATTATCACCAGTACAATTTAGAGAAGATTTTGGAAAAGTAAGGATGGACTATGAAACGTGCGATAAAATTCAAATTGAAAAATGGCAAGGTTGTGACTATCCGCCGTGTTCGTGGTACGGACTATGATGATATGATGAAGTTCTTTGACAAGATTGTTCGTGACCCCAGTGTAAAATATACCAGCCAATACCCTGGGCAACCAAAAAAAGACAAAGAATCATCGGTTGCAATGTATGACAACCCAAATAATT
>JAZSNY010000008.1:0-21660 GCA_045536625.1 Candidatus Enterousia sp. | reverse complement strand
TCACAGAACGACATGGCTACGATCCGACTTGACCCAGCCAAGGTTGTAAAAACAGCAATCGCAGCCGCGGCTTCGACCGCAGGCGTCATGTTAACAACCGGCGCAGTTATGACCGAAATCCCCGAAGAAAAACCATCCGCCCCGCAGATGTCAGGTGGCATGCCGGGTATGATGTAAGTAATTAAAAATCCCCCGGACGGGGGATTTTTTTAATATATAAAGATTATTTTTTCCAGAACGCAAATCCGCGACGTGTTGATTTTTCTTCGCGTTGCTTTCTGTCTTCGATTGCGCGGCGACGTTCGGCACGACGTTCTTGGAAACGGCGGGCGGATTCTTCGTCACGCTGAATCAATGTAATAGTTGTAGCTGATAATTTATCATTGCGAACTTCTTCTTCGAATTCTACGATATCATTTTCATTTAAGAAGCGAATGCCCGCAGCCTTTAACGAACTGGAATGAACAAATACATCATCTGTGTTACCGTTTTCATTTGGCGTGTCTGGGGTAATAAACCCAAAACATTTTTTGCCATTGTACCATTTTACTTTTCCCTGACGCATAATCGTATCCTTTGTTATGCTTGTTATGGTTCTGTAAGACAGTCAAGAACCTAATACTATTTTTACATTTTTGACCATTTAACGCAAGGGGAATAAAAAGACCCGTCAAACGACAGGTCCAAAGGCTATGATTTTTTGTAGTATCGCTGAACCTCGTTCATAACAAAGTTAAACAGCTTTTCTGCCTGGGTTGTTGGTGCAAATGCCCAGTCGCGCTGCATATATGGCATTGCGGACACCAGGACAAAGCGCGCCATGAAATGGAAAATCTTGGCCTGTTGATTAGTGGTCAATTTTGTTGGCGCATTTTCAACACGGAAAACTTCGTTTTCAATAGCGTCGTCCAGTTTTTCGTTGATATTATCCAGAATCTTTTGCGGATAATATAATTTGCATTCATGCGGGAAACCTTCGAACATGGATATACGGTTGTCCTGGGAATATAAAATATTCCAACCGACGCGTTCAAACAAAGCTTCCAAACAGCGACAAATCATACGATTGTATTCTTTGACACCGCATTCGTAGTAGTCCGCCAGGTTGGATTCAAGGCTGTCTGATTTGGCATTTTTGGTTTTGCGCGCATTTTCATAGACGTCATGTGTTTTACGCTCGAATTCAAAGAACGTACGAACCTGGCATATAATTTCCATTGGAACAACAGTTTTGCCATGTCCGATATTTAATATAATCTTGGCATCACGATAATTACGTGGATTTGTCATATCATAGAATTTATCACGACTGGACAAAATGCGATCCGGCATTGCAGAATACAGGCGTTCTATAAATGTTCGTGCCTGGGGAACTAAATCAAACAAACATTTTACACGCCATACATCCCGTAATCTGTGATGCGGTTTTTCAATTTTATCCAGGGCACGCACCATTTCAACCGCTATTTTTTCGTGTCCACGACCAATAATCGACAATACTGTTTCAGATGCGTTTGTGATGTATTTGTCATCAAAAATTTTATGGATTTTGTCAGATATTGCACGCGCAGATGCATCACGTCCATCGGCACTTAACACGCGATATGCCGCACGTGCAACGTCGTTAACATAGTCACGATAATATTTGCCGGTAATCTTGTCCAGGGCGCGTTCTATCTTTTTCTGGGCAGCAACAATAACCGTTACAATTGACGATACCGACAATTCGATTTTATGACCAGGGGCACTGGTAAAAAACTGATTACGCATTGGATCAGCATCCAAACGATGTTGTACAACGTATGGCGACAATGGATGAATATCCGAAATTTTCATCGGTTCATCAATTGCAGAGTCTGTCGCGTAATCATATTGCATAACCGGCGCTTTTGGTGCACCAAATGATTTGCCCAAAACGTGAAATATTTCACGAAACCAAATCATACTGTCGCTATACAGTGCACGCAGGTATTCAGCCGCTTCTTCGTTAATACGTCCGGTTTCGACCGCTTTGTCGATTACTGATAAATTCTTTCTGTCCCGCTCTAGGGTTAATGTTTCCGCATAGCCATCTGGCATACCATCGTTCATAATCGCCCCCCTACTTCATTATCGGGAACAAGATTACATCGCGCAGGGTCGGTTGGTCGAAAATAATGCTGGCCAATCTGTCAACCCCCATACCAACACCCGAAATCGGCGGGAAACCATGTTCCATCGAACGAACAAAGTCGTTGTCTGGGTTAAAGGCTTCTTCGTCACCGTCGGCAATGTTGCGGGCCTGTTCTTCGAATGCCGCCAATTGCTGGATTGGGTTTACAAGTTCGGAATACCCCTTGCAAATTTCAGCGCCACATACCAACAATTGATACATATCAATTCTGCGTTCGTCGGCATCACTGCGGCGTGCCAATGGAACCATATATGCAGGATAGTTATACAAGAACGTTGGATTTACAATATCGCCACGAATCTTGCGCTTGTATACATAGTCAACCAAAGTTGGGATTGATTTCAGGTCTTCTAGTTCACTCATCGGGAACATGCCGTTATCAACCAATTTCTGGCGCAGGGCATCGACGTCATCGAAATCCAGAATATCACAACCAAAGAATTCGTTCATCTTGGCTGTATAGTCAATCATTTCATATTTGCTGAAATCCAATGCAGTACCCTGATATTCGATTTGCAGTGTTCCACGACATTTCATCAACAATTCCTGGATTAATTCCCATGTAAATTTGATATTGTCGTTAAAATCCCAATATGCCGCATACCATTCAACCATTGTGAATTCTTGCAGGTGCATTGCATCCATACCTTCGTTGCGGAAGTCTTTGGCAACCTCGTACACGCGGTCAAAGCCGGCACCAATTGCCTGTTTCAAGAATAATTCAGGTGAAATGCGCAACTGAAAGTCTGCATCCAATGCATTGTGATGCGTTGTAAATGGACGTGCCGCTGCACCAGATGCAATATTCTGCATAATTGGTGTTTCGATTTCCAAGAATCCATTACGGTTCATATAATCGCGCCAGTATTGTGTCATCTTGAAACGCCCCAGTAATGCATTGCGTGCCTCTGGATTCGAGATGATGTCCAGATAACGCTGGCGATAGCGTGTTTCCATATCGGTCAGACCGTGATATTTTTCCGGCAATGGACGCAGGGCCTTGGCCAGGATTTCGTATGCCGATACCCGAACCGTCAATTCGCCCGCGGTTGTGTGATACAATTCGCCGGTTATTCCTACAAAATCCCCCAGGTCGACGTTAGCCTTCATAAATTTATAGTTTTCTTCGCCCAGTTCTTCGCGCGACATTGAAAATTGAATTTCGCCATTAATGTCATAAATGCGGCCGAACATCAATTTGCCCAACCAACGCAGTGCAGTAACACGCCCCGCCAATTTTACGGGCGTTTCATCCGGTAATTCACGCGCGCCCTCTATTGTATGCGTACGGTCAAATTTGTCTTTCCATACAACACCATCACGCGCACGGATATTTTCCGCCTTTTGCAGACGCGCGGTTAATTCATTGGTTGACATTATTGTGTTTGTTGCATTTTCTGACATTTTATTTGGCCCTTTTGGTTTTATAAAAAAAACGGGTGCAGAAATGTGCGCCCGCAGTTGTTATTCTGTTGGTCGCACCATATTAATTCAAACGTTTAACAAAGCATTTCATTTTATAATGCACCCGTATAATTTATTCAGACAGATTATATATACCTTTTGAAAAAAGTAAAGCAGAAAATATATTTGTTGACAAAACAATATAATGTATTAGAATAACTTGCATGAAAGAACCGGATTTGTCCATTATTATTCCCGCATATAATTGCGAACATTGTATTGGCGCATGCCTGGACAGTATATTCTATCAGAAAATGGCAAACACGTATGACATTATCGTGATAAACGATGGTTCAACAGATAAAACGGGGCGTGTTGTTGCCACATACCAGGAAAAACATCCGAATATAACATTAATCAATCAAAAAAACGCCGGGGTGTCCGCAGCACGTAATGTCGGGATAAATTATTCATCTGGAAAATACATAGCCTTTGTTGATGCGGACGATACAGTTGGTCTGTCTTATTCGTGTGTGGAAGATTATCTGAGTGGTAAGAATAATTATGTCTATCGTTCCCAATATAATGGATTAAAATTCAGACAGGCGCGCTTTAAGGAAATGCCAAATTTTCAACTGGTATACGAACGTTCTTATTTTACACGTATGATTAATGAGGCCAACACCTTCAAAGCCGATGTCGCCCTGGGGGGCAAAATCACCATAAACCCAGATGAAAAATATGTTAATTGGCTGGGGTATGAATCGCTGCTGTATTCCGGCGCCAAGGACAAAAAAGCATTACTGATTGATGCAGATAAACGTGAAAGCGCAAACTTTGCATTATATCGTCGCGATTTCCTGGACAGGGAAAATTTACGTTTTGATACCGCAATGCCCCTGGATGAAGATATTTTATTTTGTATGCAGGCGGTTTTACGGGCAAAACAGGCTATTATGATTCCAAAATCCAACTATCTGTATAACAGATACTTGGGAACCGCATCTAATATCAAAGATAAAAATTTGGCACGATATAGATACACGATTGCGACAATACAAAGATATTCTGTTTTGTTGCAGGAACTGGGGCAAAATCCCAATTGGAAAAAATTATATACAATGCAGTTACGCGAATTTGCCCGCGAAGGCCAAAACGCACCTTTTGAATATAGCGAGTGCTTTGCAAAATCGACATGCCTGATGTGTACGAACAATACATGTGGGGATTGTTACCAAAGACAAATGTTAGACAAACAAATTTCAAAGAACATAAAACTGTTCTTGGAAAAGCGCAGATAATATCGTCCCCCTGCCCTCGCTAACCGCGCCCCTTTGCCGACAAAATCAAAAAACCGCCCAAATGGACGGTTTTTAAAATATTCGCTCGTGAAACTGCGCGCAAATTTGTAGTTGCGCGAACTGCACTACGTTTGTTCTTGCATACAAATTTTGGTGCGAGCAAAGTACTTCGGGGATTTCATCCCCTCGCCTCGCAACTTCGCCCCTTTGCCGACAAAATCAAAAAACCGCCCAAATGGACGGTTTTTAAAATTTTGGTGCGAGCAAAGGGGCTCGAACCCTCGACCTCAACCTTGGCAAGGTTGCGCTCTAGCCAACTGAGCTACGCTCGCATTGCGTCGTATATATTGACATATATTTTTCTGCATTGCAAGTGTTTTTTATAAAAATTTAAAAGTCCCGATTTTATGGGACTTTTTTGTTATTTAAAACCACGTCCATGGCTGAAATACCTTTAACAACCCCATGGCGGTGCGTTTGTCTGCATAGGTGTGCCCACAGCGCGGACAGACGTTAAACGGTTTGATTATTGCCCTGGCTTTGCCAAACACCAGGTGCCACAGATAAATCCCCAACGCCCATGCCGCAAAAACCAAGCCCCATGCAACATACCCAAAATATTTATCAACCGTATTCGTGATAACGGTTATTGTCGTTATATCAGATTTCGACAGGTCGTTATAAATCTTGGTTGCAACCGGCCAGGATGATGGACGCCATGGATAGACATGTTCAATACCATAATTCGTCAGCAAGGTTGTTCCCAGACCACCCGACTGTTTATCCAAGGCTGTTTTGATTGCTGTGTCCAAGGCCTTGTCAATTTCTGTCTGGGCAATGCGGGTTAAATCTGTTTTTATTTTGTCCAATTGAACATTCACCCGGGCCGCCGTATCATCCACCTTGGCAATTGTTTCATTTGCTTTGTCAATGGCGACGTCTGCCCTGTCCAGGCCTTGGTCAACGGCGGCAACCGCATTATCAACGCCACCAGTTCTGATGCCAAATTTATTTGCCAGTCCCGTTAACTTTTTAACCCCCGATGTTTTTTCACGCACATCGGCCGTGGCAGCGGTGGCTTTATCGGTTGATTCCTTGGCCTTGGCGGTGGTATCGGTTACTTTATCAACACCCTTTTCCACCAGTTTTACCCCATCAATCGCGACTGCAATCGGTTTTTCCAAATTAATAGAATCCGCAACACCATCCAATAATGCTTCATATTGTTTTACTATCCCCTTTTGCAAATCAAAGAACATTGACACAACAATTGATTTTTTTATCGGTTGGGAATAAGTATTCTTGATATGCAAAGGCGCCCATATGACAAGCGCAAACCATACAACTGTAAATATTGCCATGGTACGTTTGACCCCGCGTACCAAAGATTTCTTTTTTGCGACGGTCTTTGCACCACCCATATCAATAACTTCAATCTCTTTCTTTTTGCGTACCATCTTCTGTCCCCCTTTTGCAACAGTATAATATGCTATTCAGATTTATTGCAATATGTTTCTGTAAATTCACGCTTGAATTCGGCAAAGCACCCCCGCTCGATTGAATCACGAATATTGCGCATTAAATCCTGATAGAACCACAAATTATGTTGGGTCAGCAATGTTGCCCCCAGGATTTCGTTACACTTAATCAGATGATGGATATATGCACGCGACAATTTACACGCCGGGCACCCGCATTTATCGTCCAATGGTCGCGGATCATCCCTGAATTTCGCATTGCGCATATTCATTGTACCAAAACGTGTAAAGGCCTGGGCCGTGCGACCGGCGCGCGTGGGCATAACACAATCGAACATATCAACGCCGCGTTCAACCGCCCCCAGGATATCCAGGGGCGTGCCAACACCCATTAAATAGCGCGGCTTGTCCACGGGCAACAGGGGCGTGGTCGTGGCAATCATATCAAACATAACAGATTGTGGTTCACCCACCGCCAAACCGCCGATTGCATATCCATCAAAACCGATTTCGGTCAGGGCACGGGCGGATTTTCCACGCAAATCCGGAAAGTCTGCGCCCTGAACAATGCCGAATATACCGTATCCGGGGCGATCGACAAAAGCATCCTTGCTGCGGCGAGCCCAACGGGTGACCATATCTACATTTTTTTCAACGCGGGCGCGGGGCGCAGGCAGTTTTAAACACTCGTCCAAGACCATGGTGATGTTTGAATCCAACTGATGTTGAATATGTACAGAATCTTCGGGACGTAAAAAATGCTTTTTCCCGCCATCAAAGTGCGATGTGAATTGAACGCCTTCTTCACTCATTTTTGTCAGGGTAGACAGGGACATTACCTGAAATCCGCCACTGTCGGTTAAAATTGGACCGTGCCAGCCACCGAATTTATGCAAGCCACCCATTTGTTCAACCAAATCACCACCCGGGCGCATCATTAAATGATACGTATTGCCCAAAATAACCTGGGTTCCGGTTGCGGCAACCTGGTCCATGGTTAACGCCTTGACCGTGGCCGCAGTTCCCACCGCCATAAATGCCGGCGTTTGAAATGTGCCGTGCGCGGTTTCAACCGATGCGCGACGCGCATTACCATCGGTCGCAATCAAATTAAATTTCAGTGCCATTTTATATATTTCCCCTATCGTGTATGCGACGTTGCCATCACCATTTGTTGTTGCAGGGTTTGCTGATACAGTGCCTGCATTTGTGCCAACAACTGTTGCATTTCAACAACATTGCGTCCCAAGGTAAAAGTTAATTCGGACATTTTTTCGTCGTTGTTACGCACCGCATCCAGTTGCGTTTCCAATTTTTCAACGCGACGTTCCAAGCGCGCATATTCCCGTTCCATTTTTGCAAAATCCCGATTTCCCGTCATCGCACCGCCGGAACGGTTCATAAATTTACCGACGGCGTCGCGGGCCATTTTGGAATTTAACAGCATGCTGCCATATTTTAGTGCCGCCTTTTTCCCCGCACGGGTACCCATAAAGCGCTTTAACACACGCGGATTTGCCAATACTCGTAACCATACAGCCATTGTTATTCCCCCTTGTTTCTGAATAATAAACAGCAATCGCCATAACTGAAAAAGCGATATTTTTCGGCGACTGCGTGCGAATAGGCCCGCTTCATATTTTCCAGGCCTGCAAATGCAGATACCAACATAAACAATGTTGATTTTGGCAAATGAAAGTTTGTTAACAATACGTCCACCGCACCAAAATCATATCCCGGCGTGATAAATATATCGGTCGTCCCACAAAATGGTGTAACACGGCGATATTTTTCATGGTCACTGTTACGAATTGCCGCACTTTCCAGCAATCGCAGTGATGTTGTTCCCACCGCAATTACGCGCGTGGCATTGTTTATTATTTCCGCCTGGGCATCTGTGATACATCCCCATTCGCTGTGCATTTTGTGTTCGGCCAGGTTTTCGGTCTTGACCGGCATCCATGTACCCGCACCAACATGCAGTGTAATGTTCACTATTTGCGCACCATGGGTGCGAATTGCATCCAGTAATTCGGGCGTAAAGTGCAGGCCCGCCGTCGGCGCCGCCATTGAACCAATCGGGTCGGCATAAACCGTTTGATAACGTTCACGGTCCGATATTTCTGCGGCGCGCTTCATATACGGTGGCAAAGGCATTTTTCCCACACGGTCCAGCACCCCCATGACATCGTCGGTTAAAAATTTGATTTTCAGACCGCTGTCGGAATCAATAGCACGGATTTCGATTTGCGTGCCATCATCCAGACTTAACACAGAACCAACCGCAATCTTTGTAAATTTACGGCACAATCCCCACCAACAGCCGTCTTCGGTTGCGGTATGCAATGTGATTTCGTGTTTACCGTCCGCCATAAAACGCGCCGGAATAACGCGTGAATTATTAAACACAACGACATCGCCCGGGCGCAAATAATCCACAAAATCACGAATATGTTTGTCCGCAATTTCCGCACCGTCTACAACCAACATGCGCGATGCGTCGCGCACTTCCAGCGGGCGCGACGCGATTAATTCAGATGGTAATTCAAAATCAAAATCGGATAATGTCAGCATGCCTTACTTCTTAAACTCCAATCCCTGGTCAATGTAGTTTTCGGCACGTTCTTCCCAATCGGGTTCGACACGCACAAACAGGTGCAGGCGGGCGTTTACACCCCACTGGTTCTGGATATCATGGCGGGCGGCGGTGCCGATACGCTTTAACTGTTCACCACCACGGCCAACAACTATCTTTTTATGGGCGTCACTGCGTACTGCAATTTTTTGATAGATATCCAACACACCATCTTCCGCAACATCAACGCGTTCGGTCACAACATTGATATGGTATGGTAATTCCTGGTGAATATATTTATAAATCTTTTCGCGTGTCAATTCGGACAAATACAGTTCATCGGGGACATCGGGCGCATCAACCGTATCAAACAAATACGGAGATTCGGGCATTACAGAGGCCAGTGTATTTAGCATTTGTTCAACCCCATCGTTTTTCAATGCAGAAATCATAAAGATTTCACCCCATGGCGCCATTTGCGACACTTCGGCAACCATCGGCAGTAATTCCAGTTTGGGGATTGCATCAACCTTGTTCAGTGCGACAAAGATATTCGGTCTGTCTTTTACCTTGTCCGCCAGGGCACGAATTGTTTCGGTTATACCCTTTTGCGCATCAATCAGCAGTAACACCGCATCGGCATCGGAAACCGCATCCATGGCGGCGGCAACCATCGCACGGTCCAAACGACGTGAAGGCTTGAACACGCCGGGGGTATCAACAAATATCAACTGTTTATCACCCACCATTTTAACGGCGCGCAGACGGGTGCGTGTGGTCTGAACCTTGTGCGAGACAATGGATACCTTGCGCCCCATGATTTGATTTAATAATGTGCTTTTGCCCGCGTTTGTCGGGCCAATAATGGCAACAAAGCCGGAATATGTTTTTTCTGTCATGGCTGAAATGGTAACACACCAAAATCAAAAGTGAACAAAAATCTTGCATAAACGCTTATAATTTGCTAGGTTACATGTGTGTGGGTGGGGAACAGAAACATAAGGATGATACCATGCAGTTAACCGGCCCCGAAATCCTGCGACGTATGCAGGCAAAAAATCCAGATATTATTATTGAACCGTTTGACATACGCTGTCTGGGCAGTAACAGTTATGATTTGCACCTGGCGGATACACTGCGGGTATACCGACACACAATCCCATGTGGCATGAAACCCGCGATTGAATACAAAGGTAATCCAAAGATGCACAGTATGCGTGATTGGTTTACACATCGGGTAAAATACGACATATATAAACACACACCCGAAGAATACGACATTCGAAATCCACGATACCTGGTTGACCCAACCAACCCGGCACACCATGAAACAATCGATATAAAAATCCCGGAAACGGGACTGATTCTGTCCCCTGAAATAGGCTATTTGGGGGCGACGGTGGAATATACAGAAACGCACAACCTGTTCCCGTATATTGACGGGAAATCCAGCGTTGGACGCAATTTTATACTGAATCACCATACCGCGGGACGCGGGGATGATGGATTCTGTGGCGAGTGGACATTGGAAATACGCGTTTTGTATCCAACGGTTGTTTATCCCAACATGCGCATTGGTCAAATTTACTATGAAAAGTTTTCAGGCAATCGCATGCCGTATGATAAAAACCCGGCCAGCCACTATAACGGGCAACGCGGTCCAACCGCCGCCGCGGTGGTGCCAATCGATAACTTCATTCAGAAAAAACGGTAACCCAAACCGCCAATCGGCGGTTTTTTGTTGATTTATTGGCAATGGTGGCGTATAATTCATGCATCAGAATCTGAAACGCGTGAATTTGCAGAAATGTTCCGTGCGGGGGGGATGGGATATGGCACGGCAAAAACAATGCTGTTTGAAAAAATCAATTCCGTATTGGCAGAATCACGTGCCGAATATGAACGCCTGATGTCAAACCCGGCGGAAATTGATGCAATTTTGGCGGATGGCGCACGGCGCGCAGGCGCGGTCGCGGCGGTAACACTTGCGCGTGTTAAAAAGGCAATGTTAGGATAACTTATAACAAAAATGGGGGGAGAGGCCACATGAAAAAAACACTGATTTGGATTGGAACAGTTATTGGGGTGGGCGCAGTATTGGCGTTGATATTTGGCGCAATCGACCGCGAAAAAACCATACGCACCATTTCCGTGAACGGCGAGTGTTTGACCACGGTAAAAAAGGACAAGGTTGCAATTACACTGCGCGTGACGACATTGGCGCCGACGGCGGTAGAGTCTATGAAACGCGCCACAGATAAAGTGGCAGAAATCACAAAGAACCTGGAAACTTTGCCGGTTGAAATGCAGACTACGCAATTTAATTCCTATGAAAAGACCGAGTGGAATCGTGAACAACAAAAGTCAGAAACACTGGGGATTGAAACGACCATCGCGATTGAGGTTTCCGCCAATGGCATGACGACAATCGAAAATGTGTTGGGGCAATTTGCGGGGCAAACAGATGTTTACACCGAAAATCTGCGTATGTACAGCAGCCCGGATGTAACCAAGGAGGCCCAGGAAAAATGCCTGGGGGTGGCGGTTGAAAATGCACGTGCACGCGCAGAAGCATTGGCGGCGGGCGATGGGAAACACGCGGGCCGGATGTTGGCGGTGGCATACGGCACAGAAATGACCGATGTTGCCGTGCCGACATACGGGTTGATGCGCACCAAGATGGCCGTTAACGAAGCCGTGGCAATGGATGCCGGTGGCACAATCGTCAGCAAAGATGCACAAATGTCTGTGTCCGTGTCCGCAACCTTTGAAATAAAATAAGAATAAAAATGGATGACAAAATCGCGGATTTTATAGAATACCTGGTCGGGGTGCGGAATTATTCCGAACATACAGCGACGGCATACGAAACCGACATTCGCGACTTTGTTGAATTCTATACGGATTTTGCGGGGCACGCGCCACTGATTGGCGATATGGGAAGCGTTGACACAATTTGTCTGCGTGCGTATTTGGCAAATCGGCAAAGGTGCGGTTTGGCACACAAATCAACCGCACGCGCATTGTCTTCGTTGCGCGGGTTTTATAAATTTTTGGGGAAAAAATACGGGATAAAAAATGAAGCAATCGGCCTGATATCTTCGCCCAAGGTGCCGCGAAAATTATCCAAGGCAATAGATCCGGTTGATATAGAAAATATGCACGATGCAATCCGCAACATAGATGCACAGGACCCGTGGATTGCGGCACGTGATTGGGCATTGGTGCTGTTACTGTTTGGGTGTGGTCTGCGTATATCCGAAGCGTTGGGGCTGCGCAATCGTGACGTTCATGGCCGCCCCGAGATTTTGCGCATCACCGGCAAAGGGGGCAAAGAAAGATTGGTGCCGGTTTTACCGGTGGTGTGGGACGCGATTGAAAAATATACAAAACTGCGCCCGTTCGGCAATGATGCCGAAGAGCCCCTGTTCCGCAGTGTACGCGGATTACCCATGTCGGCACGCATGGCGGAAAAAGTTGTCGAAGCATTACGCAACTATTTACAATTACCGGACTATGTTACACCGCATGCCCTGCGACATACATTTGCAACGGCACTGTTGGCGGGGGGGGCGGATTTGCGCAGTCTGCAGGAATTGTTGGGACATTCTTCGTTATCAACAACCCAATTATATACGCGTGTGAACATGGCGGAAATTTCGAATATTTACGCAAATGCCCACCCACGCGCCAAGGATTAAAATATTTTTTCATCTGTTGAAAAAAGTACTTGCATTTATTCCGACAATAGTATAACATTAGCAACGCTTTGGGGTTGTAGCTCAGCTGGTTAGAGCGTCTGCCTGTCACGCAGAAGGTCGCGGGTTCGAGCCCCGTCAATCCCGCCAGTATTTACACCGTCGTTTGACGGTGTTTTTTCTTGTTTATTATTGAAAAACATTGTTCTATAATCACCGTATACAAAACCAAAGGAGAAACATATGAAATTAAAAATGTTATTTGCGGGTGCGTGTACATTGGCATTGGTTGCATGTGGCGATAATGCACAAAACCCAGAATTATTAAAGGGCGCAAACTTTGTATCCGCCCAGCCCGGCGCAGATATTACACTGACCTTTGATCCGGTGGAAATGCGCGTGTATGGCGGGGTTGTAAATCGCTATAACGGTGGATATACCGCAGATGGCGACAATATTAAATTCGAAGGCTTTGCATCAACCATGATGATGGGTGCGCCCGAAGCCATGGAAACAGAACAGGAATATTTCCAATTCATGCCAACGGTTGAAAAATACGAACTGGGCGACGGGAAATTAACACTGATTTCGGGCGACGGCAAAGAAATTGTATTTACCCAGGTAGAAGCCACCCCCGATGGTACAGTTGCGACAGAAACGACCGAAGTCGTATCTGAATAAAATCATAGATAATCACTTGACAAGCCGGCAAATAACATGTATAATTTGCCGGCGTTCAAGATGAACATGGCAGTTTTGGCCCCATCGTCTAGAGGCCTAGGACACCGCCCTTTCAAGGCGAGAACACCGGTTCGAATCCGGTTGGGGCTGCCAAAATAAACAAATCGGGTTTTACCCGATTTTTCTTTGTTTTCCAATATTTTCACGAGTTCGTAAGTTGGATGGTAAAAACGGTTACCGTTTTGCACATTTACGAACTCTTGACAATAAATATATTTGTTGTATCATTGGAAAAAGGCAAAAAAGCAAGAAAGTGGCATATAATACAATTATTTCATTAAATGATGTGAACGCTCAGACCTCTGTTATTGGTGGTGGTAAATTTGCTGGACTTTATCAATTAAACATGTTGATTCAAAAATATAACGCACAATACAAGACGAATTTTGTTGTTCCGGCTACCTTTGTAATTCCAGTGACAAAATTTAATGATTATAAAAAATATGGGTATGTTCCGGAAGAATTGATAAATGCCGCCATGTTTTATACTGATAAACTTGGTGGTAATATCGCGGTGCGTTCTTCTGCAGATATAGAAGATAAAAAAGGAAAAACTTATTCTGGTCAATTTGAAAGTGTTTTGAATGTAAAAACGCGCGAACAAATGGCCAATGCACTAAATACGGTTTACGCATCTGCGGCAAACGTGACAAATGCAAAAATGGGTATAATATTGCAATCTATGGTGCCAATGCCAAAAATGTCCGGTGTTGCATATTCTGAAACATGGTATGGCGCACCGTTTATCGTGTTAAATTATACAGAAAATGATTATGCTGATAAGATTTTATCTGTGGGTGTGGGCTCAGACAGATTCGCTACAAGCAAACCCGTATTTGATAAAGAAAGTAATATGCACAGGTTAAATTTATCACGAATAAATGATCCTAAATTTAATATGATGTTTTATGAACATAACCGTGTTAAATCGGCCACAAAACAAGACCGTGAACGATATAAAAACCATTTTTTAATTTCTGGCCTGTGTTCACAATTAGAACAAGATTTAGGATATCCAATTGATATGGAATTTGTTATATCTAATGACGGAACTATCAATGTAGTACAACAACGTCCATATTGTTTACCAGAGTTTTACACACTTCAAATAGATGAACATACAACATCAGTATTTTCGCCAGACAAACCGATTATAGAGGGACGTGTAGGATTTGTAGATAGACCGCATCCATTTCGTGCAAACAAAGATTTTGATATAAACATTTGGAAAGCAGATAATTGTGTGCACGTTTTTACAAAAGATTCTGTTGGGGTAAAAATAAGCTTTGAATTTGATTGGGGCAACAGCCCATTTGATGCGGAATATAATCATCATGGTAACATGTCGCGTGAGAACCTTGATTTTACTGTGTTGGAAACATACGGACGCAAGGACGAGTTTGATAAAATAAAACAAGGCGATTATATGATGCTTAACATGCTAACCGGTAAATTTTGTATTATCTCAAAAGAAAGATAAAAACACCTTAATATCTTTCCCGAACAACAACAAATCATGCATATCATTATCTCGTGATTTGCACAGATGGCCCTGCCAAATCTGATTTTCCGTCCATTTGGGCGGAGTTTTTATTGAAAACCCAAGCGGCCCGGGCGGTTAGAAATATAGAATTGATTTTTTACGTGTTTTGTGGTATAATGCACGTGTTCAGCGGACGACATTGGTCGTCTTTTTTTATTGCCCGCAACCGCGGGTGTTTTTTTAGTAAAAGGGGGAAATATGTCAATCAAAGAATACACATCTATGCGAACCAAAGATTGGGTTCAGGCCGCAGGCACACTGGCAAATATATACGCAAAACTAAAAGGCCAACAAGGTGCAAATAATGGTCGTGATTCCACCGAACAATGCGACGGAATTATTCAAGTGTCCGGATACACACGTGCCGATGGCACCGAAGTCGCCCCATATGAACGCATTTGCCCGTATCACTATAACGGACAAAAACCAGAAAATAAGGATAAAAAAGGAGATAAGAACAAAGGAAAAGATTTTAGCCTGAGTGGTACAGTGTCATCGAATGAAACAACAAACGATGACGATGTTATAAAACTGAAAAAGAACCTGTATAAAATGAATTACTATAAGCCCAATGAGCGTAGCGAGCCTGACGAAAAGTTTCATAAATATGCAAACATAGAATTGATTACAGCGATTAAGGATTTTCAACGCGATAACAATTTACCCATAACGGGACGAATATCATCGGGCGATGAAACAGAACGGGTGTTGAATAAAATCTTACGGCAAACGTATCCATATAACAGAAACTTTGAACGCGCATATAATAAATTACAAGAACCCGAAGGGGACTATACAGATGGCAAAGACCAAGTTCGAGATGAACCGACTAATATGGGCATAAAACAAAGCACGCTGGACAGATACGCTAACAAGCATCCAGACAAAAATTTCCCAGCAGATGTAAAATATCTAACTGCCACACAGGCCAAAGAAATCTATCGGCATGAATATTGGGATAATACAAAAATCCCAGAAATCAAAAATGACAGAATACGCGATGCGGTTTTCGATATGAATGTAATGGGACAATACAATGCCGGAAAAGTTGTTCAACGCACATTGAATGAATACAGTGATACAAACTTAGTCGTTGATGGCATTATTGGGTCAAAAACAATATCTGAGCTAAATAGTATCCCAAGCAATAAAATTAACGAGTTTATGAAAATTCTAATTGAGCAACGTATGAATAATTTACGAGGTATGACAAACTGGTCAACATCTAAAAACGGATGGGCCAAGCGGACAAAAGCATATTAGTTTTTGACTGGTGGCATAGCATTCAAAACATCAACCACCCCAGGTAATTTATATATCTCTGAGCAACCTGCCATCAGTCCGACATTTTTACCGTCTACATATGTATATGCAATATCCACAGGAGCATCATTTATATAAATTTCATAAATGTCTTCGCCAAGTTGCATAAAAGAGATTTTCTGAACGGTATTCAACTTTGCTGTTGCATCATCACACAAGGGACAATATGCAATGTATTCGGTTGTGTTCAACAGGATATCGTATGCTTTATCAAATGCATTTTTATCAAGATATGCGCATAAATCTGCTTTTCCTGACAATGGAAAAAACAATAAGATAAACAATGTAAAAAAAATATAATTTTTTTTCATGCTTTGTAGTCATATTGTACCAATATACAAACAAAAATCAAGTTGCAGTGTTTGACGGCAAGAAATTTACACTGTATGAAAATGACAAGCCAATTATGTCATGGGATGCGGTATCGGGTGCCAAGGGGTATCAAAGCCCAGAATACCAATATGTAAAAAAGAAAGGTACGATTCCAGAGGGCATATACGTTGCGAGACAATCAGGTTTGCAACACTACGATGATTATAGCTTTGTAAAAAAACTCGCAAACTGGAAAGGAGGCCCCTCAGATTGGGGGAGGCATCGAGTATGGCTAGAGCCTGCAAGAAGCACCATCCTAAAAGGAAGAGACGGATTTTCAATTCATGGAGGAAAAGAATTTGGCTCTGCAGGATGTATCGACCTTGAAAAAAAGATTGATGATTTTACTAAATGGTTTGAAAATAATAATAAGGATGTTATACTGCACGTAAGATATTAAGAATGAATAAATACACCAAATCTATATTCTATATCATACAGGCAATAATTACCGCTTGGAATATTTATATTTCAAGCGGTATTACGGAGCTAATATATGAAACAGCAATGTATGATTGCGGAGACGGTTGCCGTTGGGGTGCAGAATCTATGGGGTGGCTTTGGGCTAATCCATTCACATTTTTTATCTCTTTAGGGTTATTAGATGGAATATTTATCTGTATTACTATAATCGGCTTGTATAATACAATAAAGCGAAGATACCGCAAGGCGTTTTACTATCTTATACTGCCGACAATTATTGGATTAATGTTTGTACACATATTATCTTGGTAACCATCATTATCATCTAGACAAAACACCTGACATGGTTGGAGCCATCAAAAGAAACAAATACATACGGTCGTGACAATTTTAGCATACATGGCGGGTGGTGGCCAGGTTCCGCCGGTTGTATTGATATGACAGGACAAATAAATGCTTTTACATATTGGCTAAAAAGTACTGGAAACGACCTGATTGTACATGTAAAATACTAGTAAAAAGGGTTATGTATGCAAAAATGGAAACGGGTCGCAATTATCCTAAACTGTCTAAATGTGTTTTTGTTATTCGTAGGCCTTTACGATTACTATGACTTTTTTATCAAAGAATGTCGTGATGCGTTTCCGTTTAATTATTGTCCATGGGGCGGTGAATCTATGGGCTGGGCATGGCGTAGTGCAGATGTATATTTAACAAATCTGGTATCTTCTTGTACCACGCTGTTGTTTTTTATTCCAGTATCATTGTATTTTTTGTATAAAAAAAACTATAAAGTATCTTTCTGGCTTGCGTTAAGTCCGACAATAATATCTTGGACTGATTCTTTGCTTGGCACCCTGTTATATCATTATGCAAAATTTTAGACAATTGTTATGATAAAAAAGTTTGCATTTTATACAATATTTGTCTTATTCTTGATATGGAACCTGTTTTTGCTGTATATGATAGCAGACACAATTATTGATATTTGTTTTTATAATTGCGCAGAAATGGGCGGATGCCATTGGGGAGCCGAGGCTTTCGGATTTATTCGCTCATCTGCGGTCGTCTTTTTTTACAAGCCTGATACTATTAGAGTGCTTAGACGTGTTTTTTATATACATGTCATAAGAATAATCAAACACTATCCCTAGACAAATAACAAAAAAAATAATAATAACCCGTTTAGATAATTTTAAAATTTTATTCAGCCAATACTTTTTCCAGTATGTATATATGCATCCATTCTTTATCAACTATTGCAGCATTACGTTTTAGACCGACAATATTGTAACCAAGTTTTATTAGATTATTTAAAGCACGAATGTTTTTATGAAAAACCTCTGCATATAGATTACGAACCCCATTTTCGGTCGCCCATTGTTCAACAATTCTTTTAAATTTATTGCCCAGTCCGTTAGATGTGTATTTATCAAGAATTGTGGTGCCAGTTTCAGCACATAGGCCACGATACTTTGGGTTTTCTGGGGCGCTTTTTATGGTTGTACACTCGCCAATAAGCTCTTTATCATCCCAGGCGCCAAGGAATAAATTATTTGGATTATTATGCATCGCAATAAATGATTCTTTGTTTTGCTTTGGTTGTCCGGGATACAAACTTGTGTATTTTACACTTGGGTTACGAATAACTGTGTCAAAGAATTTCACTACGGCTTCATAATCCGTTCCACGAATACGACGAATAGTGACCACTTTACCATTCTTCAATTTGAATTTTATGCTACGGTTCATTATATTCCTTTTTTCGTTCTGAAATAATTATACCACAAAATCACACAAAAAGGTTTTAATTTCTTTCCCGAACTGTAATAATTCATTAAAAATCAATTCGTGAATTGTGCGTGTGTGTGGGGGGGCTATCCCCGAACTATGATCCCGCGGCCAAGGGATTCGCCCCACGAAAGAACAACCGGCGATTTAAATATCCCCACAGAATAATTGCAAAACCAATTAAAACCAAATACCAACGCAACCATGCATAACCACCAAAAACACCAATATACATTAAACCAACAAAACCAACCCAACGCCCCAAAAATAACGCAAAGTCATGAAACACAAAATATTCCGTGCGCGTATCATCGGTTACACAGCGGGTCTGGGACAGACGATAAATGGCGATATAACTAATTTGATCCATAAGAATAATCGCCGTTGAATAACATAAATTATACAACAAAAATGTGACGGGCGTGGCCCACGCAACAAATAATGACATTGATACCAGTACCGCTATCATGCATATTGTTAATATCTGATGATTCAATGCGTTATTTTGCACACGACGAAAACACCAACAGGTCAAGACCGAACAAATCGCGAACACCGTCGTTAAAAAGCCCAATTTTAAATCTGTATGAAAAATATAGACAGTGTACATTGTTATAACCGTTCCCAACAGCCCCAAGCCAAACCCACGCAAAATTTCCATGAAAAACATTTGGCGTATTATGGGAAAACGCATCATGCAACGACAAAAGCCCGAAAAATTGGCCGGTTTCCCAACAGCGGTGCGGGCGCGCCCCAGAAAAAACGTCAACCCCAGACCAATAAAGGATAACACCAATAAAGCATATGACATTTGGGCGTATGAACCGGTATCTATGAAACACCCCAATACAACGGGCGCGATAATTTTCACGGTGTAACTGACCGCATTTTTTACCCCAACAAAACGCCCCATTATATCGGCCCCAACACGATTTGAAACCATTGCATGCATCGGCAAATGATACATTGCCGCCCCAATGCCATACAACATCCCCAATGGTATAATGTAATCAACCACCCCATCACCCAGGATGATTATTAATGACAACAATACAATTTGCGGGATATAATTTAATGCAAATACAGTAGTTGCACTGTACCGCTTGACCCAGTTTGCAAACAAGAAAAAACCGGCACACGTTGCCGCGTATTCAAACAATTTATATATCGACACAGAAACAATTTCATTTGTGGACAAATGCATAAGAAACGAAACCAAAAACGTCCCCAGGAACAAATCTGTAATATTACGCAACGCGTTAAAAACAACCAATAAATTTAAATCACGTGATAAAAAACGTCCCACCCCATCCCCCATAGGTATTTGCTTTATAATATCATAAAATTCCCATTAAATAAATATGTTTGACATAAATAAATTATCGGGGCATAATTCGGGTATGAAAAAAGCATTTCTGTTTTTTGTTATTTTGTCGGCATTAATCGTGGCCGGATGTGGCGTAAAGTCCGAACTGGTCTCTCCGGACTCTTCATTTCCACGAAACTATCCGGTGTATTAAAAAATCCCGGATATTAAGACATTATTGTTTTATTTTTATCCTGGTAAATCTTTTGTTTGATACGATATGTCACTTGTGCATTAATCAGCGCACCATGCGTCTGGTATATTATTAAAATCTGATAGACCAGTTGAAAACACATACATTTCACCGACCTGGCTGTACGTTGCATTTGGCCATATTTCGTATAAAAACCTTCCATTTATTCGTGCCGACGGCCCCGTTAAATATGAGCAAAAACCAAATGTATTTCTAAATACCCCCTCCGGTAACGCGGAAGACATGTCCAGACCCGAGAACAAATTTTCCGGGATTGATTCTATTGGGGTATGAGCAAACATATAGCGAAACATATTTACCCTTGGGGTGCCCGTTATGTTGGCAAATAAATTTTCCGGAATTGATTGTATGTTAGCGCCATAAAAACAAAAGTAAAAGTTTGGTTGTGCCCCATCTGACATAGTTGGGAATATCGCACTCAGATTTCCGTATATTTCTTTTATAGCATAGGCGTTAAAATCAGGAACGGTACCCGTATAAAAACTTATTGTTGAAATGTCATTTATCGTATCATATTTTGTCGCCAATCCATTTAATTTGATTGCGTACGTTCCAATATTTGCATATTGATGTGAATACGTTGTTTGGGTCGTATCTGCTTTGGTTATTGTTTCGGTTGTGCCATCGCCCCAATCAACATAAAATTCCCCCGCGGCACCTATGTCCATGGCAAAAATTCTGTCGCTATGCTGATTAGGATTCAAGGTGATAGTTATAAAAAACTTATATTTTTCTTCCTTTTTAACCAATGTTTCCACCGCCGTGTCGGTGGCGATGGTGTCGGCCGCCAAGGTTGTTGCAAATTCACCATTGCCGTAATCGGTGGTCTTTTCCCCGTTCAATATTTCATTTGCAACATCAATCGCCGTCAACAGGTATTTCATATTCGCCGCAACACCAACATTTGTGATTTCACGATTATACGGTATCACTATGTCCCATTTATCCGCAATCGCGGTATGAATATAATCAATGTTTACAATTTGGGCCGATTGGGCCGCAAAAATAAATAAAAATCCCAAAAATATCGAAATTATTGTTTTTATCATGTTGCCCCCCCTATTCCGCACTGGGCAATGCCGGGGTGGGTACAACAAATGTTCCCGACACGGTATAGGTGCCCGCCATTGTTTGATTCGCAGTTTCTGATACATCAACCTTGGTCGTTGTGCGCGTTTCAACATACGTCGTGGACGCCAAATCGGCCCATGCGCCATATGGAATAAACAATATAAAAAACAAAACAAATCGTCTCAAT
>JAZSNY010000029.1:0-6667 GCA_045536625.1 Candidatus Enterousia sp. | reverse complement strand
CCCCAAACCCAGACATTACAAAACACCTGACCCAACGGGGCATTGCATTTACAACCATCGATGACGTAATCATCACAGACAAATACGCCATTATTTCGCATGATGACAAAGATTTTTGGGTAACCGACAACGAAAATTGGTTTGCCGCGGGCAAAACACGCCCATCCCCAATCAAATTAATTTTAGAAATCGCCAATAAACACAATGTAACCCCTGTACTTTATTTAGCATCAACAAACATAATGGATCTGGAACAACTAATCCCTGCATGGCAAAACAACGGAATCATAATAATTACATCTGCCGACGAAATCTAGGACAAACAAAAAAATCCCCAAAACTGGGGATTTTTTTTACAAAAAGCTAAACATTTATTCAGCTTGTTCCGCGGATGCATCTTTTTTCTCTACAAACGTTTCAGTTTTTTGCTCAGCCTCAACTGGTGTCGTCTTTTTAGCATCAACATCGCGATCAACCAATTCAATAATTGCCATTGGCGCCGCATCACCGTAACGAAATCCCGCTTTTAACACACGGGTATAGCCACCCGGACGATTTGCATAACGTTTACCCAAAACATCAAACAACTTCTTAACTGTCGCTGCAGAAGCATTACCCAATTCAGATGCCGTCAGACGACGATTTGCGACCGTGTCAACCTTGGCACGCGTAATCAACTTCTCAACCACACTGCGCAAATCCTTGGCCTTGGGCAAGGTTGTTTTAATTTGTTCTTTTTCAATCAAGCTCTTTGCCAATCCAATAAACAAAGCCTTGCGTGCATTCGTGTCGCGATTAAATGTACGACCTGCTTTCATGTGTCTCATCGATTACTCCTTTGGTTTCTGCCCTGCTTCGATACGAAACGGGATTTTTTTCGAGACCCCCATGACCTGATCCCACTATCAGAACCACGGGATTAAGTTCACATATTCTATATAAAAATTTATAAAATGCAAGAAATTAAATTCTGTGCGACGATTGGAAGTGTTCGACGGTTCGCAGTGTACAGACGCTACATAAGAACCGACAAACACAACAAGCGTCCAACCCCGTACAAGAAATTAAATTCTGTGCGGGCATTGGAAACGTTTGCCGTTTCGCAGTGTACAGACACTACATAAGAAACGGCACAACGCGACAAGGCCCCACACCTAAAATCCAAGAAATTAAATTTTATGTGGCGATTGGAAGTGTTTGGCATTTCGCAGTGTAGTTAACCTACATAAGAAACGACAAACACAACAAGCGTCCATAAAATTTAATTTATTTGTATGGATCTTCGTATTTCTTGGCCAACTCTGCAATATTTTCTGGAGGCCAACCCGGGACTTCCATCCCCAACCCCAATCCCATCGCTTCTAATTGGACCTTGATTTCATTCAAAGACTTGCGACCAAAGTTCGGTGTCTTCAACATATCAGCTTCAGTCTTTTGTACCAATTCACCCAACCAGTTGATTTTATCATTTTTCAAACAGTTATTTGCACGAACAGACAATTCCAATTCATCAACATGCTTTAACAATTTTGGATCAAACGGCAATGCATCTTTTGCCTTTTCTTCTTCCACAGGCGCCCCCAACTGTGCCGGATCTTCAAAGTTGATAAACACTACCAACTGATCTGTCAAGATACGCGCAGCGAACGCAATTGCATCTTCCGGCGATACAGAACCATTGGTTTTTACCGTTAATTCCAATTTATCAAAATCCGTCGACTGTCCAACACGTGTTGGCAAAACCTCGGTTGCAACGTTCAATATTGGCGAAAAGATAGAATCAACCGGAATAACCCCCAACGGCAAACCATCCGAATGCGCAGATGCCGGAACATAACCACGGCCCATACCCAACGTAATTTCCATGTCCAAATTTGCACCCTTGTCCAACGTACAGATTTCAACATCCTTATTCATAACTTCTACGCCACCCGATGTTTCAATCATGCCCGCGGTAACAACTGCCGGACCTTTGACTTTTAAATACGCCTTGTGCTGCCCTTCATTCAGCGCCTTGAAATAAACACCCTTTAAATTCAAGATAATATCGGTCACATCTTCACGTACACCCGAAATGCTGGAAAACTCATGCTGAACACCATCAATTTTGATATAGATTGGCGCACACCCCTGCAATGACGACAACAGAACACGACGCAATGCCGTACCTAATGTCAAACCAAAACCCTTTTCCAAAGGTTCCGCAACCAGTGTCGCAATATTAGGATTATGTTCATCAACATTGATTGTCAATTTTTTTGGCTTAATCAATGTCATCCAATTTTTTTCAATCATTTATATTTCCTTTTAGCTTAGTTTATCATTTTCGCCAAACGGCCACATCCGGAATTCCGTACGCGTGCGTTATTCTATACCACCATCTGTATAAAGTCAAGCAAAAGCAATCTATTAACGTACCTTAATTGCACTTAATAGAACACTTTTTCTAAATTCAGCATCATACAAAAACCTATGCATAAATATAGATACGATACAATTTGCCAGTGCCTGCCTATCCAAAATCGTTTGCACAACAAACCACTCAGATGGCCGTTTTATAATTTTTCCATCCCTTAAATCGCGCACAACAACGGCACCGGCCAATACACCATCAACCGCCCTTGACGCCACAGCAGCCAATTCATAACCATGCACACAGGAATGTTTATCAAAAACGTCCTTCATTAATTGGGCATTATTGGTATCCAAGAATTGATCTAATATTGGGTATCCTTGATACTTGCGCTTATTCCACCGCCTGGCATCAAAATTAAAGCTTACAACATTAGAATAACTTGCGCCAAAAACTTGGCGCATTTTATCATCTGTTAAAACTTCTTGTGAAATATATTTATCCATAATTACATACCACACTTATTACAATGCACAACCGGAACAACACGACGTTGAATCTGTGTTCCCATCGGTTTATAAACGGTCACTGGCTGATAAACCTGATAATGATCAATAACTTCGGTATGTGTTTTTACACGAACCGGCTCTGCCACCTTTTGGGCGCACGGACGTGGCATCGGACGGACATCACGACTGGAATAATAACGTCGCGGTTGGGCAGCTGCTTCTACAACGACATCGACATTTTCCCAGGTCGTAACGGTTTCTGTTTCGACATAAACGCCATCGGCCATCACATTACCACAAATCAGTGCAGAAATAACACCGGCACAAAATATTTTCTTCATAACACTTCTCTTATATTTTATAAAACTCTCTGCCCCCGGTTTTGTAAAAAACTATAACACCCCATTTTTATTTGTCCAGTTTTTTGTTGCAAAACAAACAACAAACATTTACAATGTATATTGAAATCAGAAAAACTGATTTCCGACTATAAATTTTCAACGGGCCCCGGCCCTGCGACCCCATTAGTCTGTTTAACAACAGAATCTAAGGGGGCTTTATGCAAAAAATATCTGTAATCATCCCATGTTTTAACGTCGAAAACTATGTGACAAGATGTCTGGAATCATTAACCCGACAAACATTACCAGACATTGAAATAATCTGTATCGACGACTGCTCGACCGACAAAACAATCCCAACCATCAAACAATATATGGCGACACATCCAGAAACGCACATACGCCTGATTTCTTTAAATAAAAACAGTGGCGTATCAGTGGCCCGGAACACAGGCATTGATGCCGCCACCGGCGAATACATCGGTTTCGTCGACCCCGACGACTACATAGACAAAGACTTTTACGAAAAATTATATCAACGCGCGATAAAAACAAATGCAGAAATCACCGTATCAAACATACGCGAACACACACTGGACGGCAAAATTACAAAGAAAACAAAATGGTTGCGCAAAGTTGAACAAAACCGAAAATATTTCAATCACACTATATGGTGCGCCATTTATAAAACAAGCTTTGTCCGACAACATAAAATATATAATCCCATCGGCATCACCAATGGCGAAGATACAGTATTTTGCATTAAATGCGCATGCCTTTGCAAAAAAATATCATGCGTTACAAATACATATTACAACTATATTCGCTATGACAACTCTGCCGAATCCAGATTTTATGGACAACGTCACGTCAATGCCCGCATCAAAATGGCACACGCAATTGTCGATTTTATAAACCAAACAAAAATACCATCAGAAGAATATATATTTCATTTTAACAAGGCCTTTCGCTTTGTATACGACTATGTATTCAAACGAACCACCGACAGAATTCTGCGCCAAGAATCACTGGCCACGGCAATTGAATTATACAAAAAATGCAAATATCCGGATGAATATTTTAAAATACATCCAACCGCATACCCATTTATACGTTGCAATGACATAGACGGACTTTACCAGTACCAGGCCGCCCGCCATCATCCAAACAAAAAAATAAAAATAAAATTATTCAAACGCATCCCGATAATGTCGATTAAATATGCACCCGAAGTCCGAACAATCCATCTGTGCGGCATACCTATACTGCAAATATTCGAATAAAAAAATCCCCAAAAGGGGATTTTTTTCAGGCTTAACAATTAACCCAACATTTTTGCGACTTCATCTGCCAGGTTATCTTCGCGCTTTTCAATACCTTCACCCAGTACAAAATACGCAAAGCCCGCCAATTTACCACCGGCCGCGGCAACAACTTCCTTGACCGACTTAGACGGATCCATAACAAACGGCTGTTCTTCCAAAACCGATTCGCCATAGTATTTTTTAATACGACCATCTACCATCTTTTCAACGATGTTTTCCGGTTTACCCGCCGTTGCCCCAGATTCAATAAACACCTTCTTTTCACGTTCAACCGCAACCGGGTCAACATCTGCAACGGTCATGAATTCTGGTTTATTCGCAGCGATATGCATTGCAATCTTGGAACCGATTTCATCAATTTGCGCATCATCACCATTAATTGCAACCACAACACCAATCTGTCCCATACCTGGAACCAACGCATTGTGAATGTATGTAAAGATTTTATCACCTTCGACCTTGGCAATCCGACGTAAATTCATATTTTCGCCAATCGTGGAAATGGTGGCCGCGATATCATCTTTTACCGCCGCCATTGTCGCATCAAAATCACCCTTTAATTCCGCAGCCTTGTTTGCAACATCCGCAACCAATTTCTGAAACTTTTCATTTTTCGCAACAAAGTCAGTTTCTGCGTTCAATTCAACGACGCAACCCATATTATCACATTTCACAACGGTAACCAAACCCGATGCTGCAACACGCCCCGCCTTGGATGCCGCCTTAACAATACCCTTTTGACGCAACCAATCCGCAGCCGCCTGAATATCACCATCATTTTCCATCAAGGCTTTTTTACAATCCATCATCCCTGCAGATGTTTTTTCACGCAGTTCTTGAATTAATTTTGCTGTAATTTCTGCCATTTGTGTTTCTCCCAATTTTTTTATTTTTGTCTTTGTGTAATTTTGCCATTTAACACAGATATCATCTGTGCGCGTGCAGATTCACATGTGTCGCACAAAGAACTGGTCAGGCCATATTTTTCCTGGGCGACGAAACCAACATGTTCGCCATTTCCCAGTTTATAGCAAGACCACACACATACCCCATCACTAAAATCAGATGCCAATACACCATTGTACAACAATCCGTCCCGCGTTGTGACATATCTGTGCAATGTCTTATTATCGGCCATGACCAGTTTCCTTTGTTAATTATTTATCTGCTTTTTCAGCCAATTTACCGCGACGTTCTGCGCGTGCTTCGGATGTTTTAGATTTAATCTTGGCTTCTTTTTCCTTGATTTCATCTTCTAATTCATCTGCTGCTTCGGCCTACATATCAGATTCAATTTTTTTACCGGCTGCGCCACCCAGACGGTTTTCGATACCCGACAAAATCGCATCTACGAACAGGTCACAGTACAACTGTGTTGCGCGTGCGGCGTCATCGTTACCTGGGACTGGATAGTCAACCATTTCTGGATTTGCGTTTGTGTCACAGATTGCAATTGTTGGGATGTCCAGATTTTTCGCTTCACGAACAGCATTCATTTCGCGTGGAACGTCAATTACAACCATCGCCTGTGGAACACCATGCATATCCATAATACCACCGAAAATATCGCGCAGTTTTTCAACTTCTTTGGTCATAACACCAACTTCTTTTTTGGTCAGACCCAATTTTTCTGCGTTTTCAATATCGGCTTCCATTTTCTTCAAACGACGAATAGACTGGGATACTGTTGTCCAGTTCGTCAACATACCACCCAACCAACGGTTGTTAACATAATACTGACCACAACGTTCGGCGGCATCTTTAACGATATCTTTGGCCTGGTGCTTGGTTGCAACGAACAGAACCTTGCCACCGGCGGCGGCAATCGCTTCCAGTGCGACCAATGAACGATGTAACAAAGGTGCAGTTTTATTCAAATTGATGATATGAATTTTATCCTTAACCCCATAAACATATGGTGTCATTAATGGATTCCAGCGACGTGTGTGGTGACCAAAGTGTACACCTGCTTCCATCAACTGTTTCATTGTAAATGTTGGCAATGCCATGATTTTAGTCCTTTTTTTTCTGTTATTATCCTCGTCATGTGCGGCAACCCAGTTTTTATTCTGGACAGAAATTTTGCACAATGACTGTGTTTTTCGCACAACGTGCGTGCGCCAATCATAGCGAAACATT
>JAZSNY010000032.1:0-19900 GCA_045536625.1 Candidatus Enterousia sp. | reverse complement strand
ACATGGCTACGACCCGACTTCAGGCAGACGTACAGTCCGAAACGGAGTACGAAGCCCGGAACACCCAACGGGAAGACGCGGGGTGTGTCATTTTACACCAACAATACGTTCGATCATTTCCATCTGCATCCTGACCCGTGCGTCCCCCCAGGCTGTCATCGGCGGGTAACATCTGACCCGCGGCATTTATAATACTGCCCATTGAACCGGTGGGTTTGCCGCCTTCGGCGGCGGATAAACATGTCGCCAATCCATAAATTCGCCCATACGAAAAATCCGTCCACCAAATATGTTCCGTACCGTTACTGCCATAACCTGTGCCATTTGGCGCCGCATCCAACGGCACAACCACCGCATCATTACGGGCACACATTTCCGTGGCAAATGCCGGCACAACAAAACAAACAAATAATACCATCACTATTTTTTTCATCCCTGCCCCCATTATTTCCATTACCATATTGCATCAAACACCGCGGTACGCATCGGCCGCCCATTTGACATTTCCGTATTCTGGGCCATGCCATTTGCACAATACGATGTACATCCCGACGCACACGCATCCGCATCATCATATGACCGAACATACACCCACCACGACGTTATCGGCCCATCCATCTTGCACCAACAATTGGTCCCCACATCCGTAAATACGGCACGCAAAAATGTATTCGCATCACCCGGCGCCGCCGCACCCGCATTGTTTGAAGAACCATTAACCGCCGATTTGACCGATATATCATTACATGTTGCCGACCCCGTTATTTCGGTTACATATTCACCGGTGCCCGCCAAAATGTCATATCCATAATCAACCGCCCAACGCATTTCATCCGCATCGTTGGTCGTTATTGAACCATTTACATCCTTTTGCAGAACCAACATCGTCAACGTTCCGCGCCGACAAATCTCGTTATCTGTGGCACCATACGCACCACACGCGATTATCATCGTAATTAAAAATGATATATATCGTTTCACCTTTACTTCCCCCTCTTTTTTCTTAGTCCACCGCGTAATACACCGTATCGTTGTATTTTACGCGTATTGTGTTATCATGCGGTTGCGTCACCAAATTGATATAGCAAACGCCATCCAATCCACCACCACCAATATTTATTGATGGCGTTGTTACCGGTGATGCATACATCGATATTGAATGTGTCACGCCATCACGCCTGAAATTCAGACGTCGACGCACACCCCCCAAATTACAATACCCCGTCGCACACGAACCAGAATTTGTATAAACCTGATTGCCACTGCATAAAACACCACACACCGAATTGGCCCGCAAAACATTCGCATCTGTGACATCTATATCTTTGCAATCCGATTTAACACCATACTTGACCGCGCCCGTTGCACATACGCCGGCATCGGGAAACGCAAAACCGTCCGCGGTCGCAACCGCAATTTGATAATATTCATCCGGATTAACCGTACAACGTGTCTGTTGCATATCAGCCGCGGTCTGTAATGCCGCACCAACCGGTAACAATATACCGTTAAACAATGGGTGTAATAATTCGGAATATTCATATAAATCGTATGTACCATTGCATACAATTCCCTGGGAATATAAATCCATAAATGACGCAGTATCGGAAACAGATTTATAAAAATCTTGGGGGCACGAACCAACCGCATTCGCATCCGCATAATCATAACATGTGCCATTTAAACGATACTGACCATATCCGCACATCGGGGCACCAAATGTACGCAAAGAACCCGCACTGCCCAATGTGACAAAAATCGCATCGTCATATTCATATAAAACATGCGTTCCCTGGCATGCCTGGGTTCCATAAACCTCTTGATATAAAAACGAACTGACGTCCAGGGGAACACGATATGTCCCAACGCCGTTAATTTGTGCGCACTTATCCGCCTGTTGCGATAACGGGACACATTCACCGGCATATTTGTACATACCATACCCACATATCGGGGCACCAACCGCACCAAACGTTGCAGCATCCGCACAATATGCATACATGCATAAAAATATAACTAAAAATCCCTTCATCTTCCTTGTCTTTGCCCCATCGGTCAAATCAAAAAACCACCGAACAAATTCAAGTGGCCAGGAGGTTCGAAACAATCAGATGAATTGTGTGCTTATTCAATATATTCACAGCCCTCCTGACCCAGGGTCAGGAGTTATACTTTTCGCCCACGACACAAAAATACGCCCCCCAAAAAAGGACGCGCCATTTACATCATTGGACGCATCTGAACGGGTTTCGACACCCCACCATGGTAATACACCACGGCACAACAATTATATGCGATAAAAAAATTTTTTGCAATAACTTTTACCCACTAATAAAAAATCCCCCAAACGGGGGATAGATTATTTCACAAATACATATCTTTTTTTATTTGCGCATTTATTGCACTTGTTACAAGACGTTTTTTCCACCGACCCCATGGCGGGCACCAAAACCTGGCGCGCGGTGGTTGATGCAACACCGGCATTATCACGCACATACAAATCACGACACATTGTGTTGCGATATACAATCTTCTTGTCCATATCTAATTTACGAATATCATCCGAATAATGGCGACCACGTTCCGCGGCATAGAAAATACAATCTTCGCCATCCTGGGTATAACGAACACCACCCTTGTAATAATCATAATAACCGGCACAGCCCGACAACATGGCCAAACCGAACAATGCAACAACCGTTTTTTTCATATATTTACACCTTTGTATAAAAACAACCGTTCTCTGTCCGGCCCCCGATTCGCAATAATTGTTGCACAAATATACGACCTGTCAAGATTTTGTGTTAAAAAAGCACCATTTTTATGCTATAATTCGTCCAACAGACAAAGGACAAATTCATGAAATACACAAAACTGGGACTGGTCAATACAAACGACATGTTTCGCGATGCGATGGAACAAAAATACGCCGTTCCGGCATTTAATTTCTATAACATGGAAACGTTTCAGGCAATCATGGACGCCGCCCGCACAACACACAGCCCGGTAATCCTGGCCGTGTCCGAGGCCGCACTAAAATACATATCCCCCGAAATGTTAACGGCGATGATTCGTGGCGCCAACATTTCACCCGACGATAAAATTGCACTGCACCTGGATCATGGGGCAACATTCGAAGCATGCGCACACGCAATAAAAATCGGCTTTTCGTCCGTCATGATAGATGCCAGCAAACTGCCATTTGACCAAAACGTTGCCCTGTCACGTCGTGTCGCAGAATTTGCACACAAACACGACGTATCGGTCGAAAGCGAACTGGGCGTACTATCCGGAATCGAAGACGAAAATACACAATCAAAAATATCCACATATACCAATCCCGCCGATGTCGAAAAATTTGTAAACGCAACCGGCACAGATTCCCTGGCCATCGCAATCGGGACCAGTCACGGCGCATATAAACGCCCCACGGACGACACAGAATTACGCTTTGACATTTTGGCCGATGTGGCAAAACGCATGCCGGACCTGTCACTGGTTTTACATGGCGCATCGAACATACCGCAAAAACAGATAACCACAATCAACAAATTTGGTGGCAAAATATCGGGCGCACGCGGAATTGATGCGGCGCAATTACGTCGCGCAACAAAAATGAACGTATGTAAAATCAACGTGGACAGTGACCTGCGCCTGGGCTTTACCGCGGCGGTACGGAAATCACTGTATGAACAACCCAATAATTTCAACCCACGCGAATTTTTGTCCAACGCACGTCAAACAATGACACAAATCTGCATTGACGAAATCCGCAACATCATGGGTTCAGAAGACAAAATTTAAAAATTAAAGATAATGGTATAGATATGGACAGTGCCGTCCCCGTAGTGTACAAACGCTACATTAACCCCTTGCAAGGCGTTTAAATAAATTAGAATGGTTTAGATATGTAAAAATCCGTTGGCGTAGTGTACATAACGCTACATGAGCCAACGGATTTTCGCATAGATGAACTATTATAATTTATTTAAAAATGCGACAGCGTCCATCCCCACTTCACACCCCGTGCCAACCGCGGTGGCAATCTGCATCTTTAATCCGCTGCGCACATCACCGGCAACAAACATACCCGCCGGCAAAGATTCCGGTGCCAATCGCCCCAACGCATCGCGCGTAATATCTTCCCCCAGGAAGTCCGTATTGGCTTCGTGTCCAATGGCCACAAAAACACCATCAACAATCAATTCTTCACCATCGGTGGTTGTAACAATCAATTCACCTTCGGTCGAATCGGGCTTTTCCGCAATCTTGGCCAAATCGGTATTAAACAGGCATTCTATGTTATCACGCGCGGCAACACGTTCCCGCAATACTGCCTCGGCCCGGGTAAAAGCAGATTTACGATACACTATTTTTACCGTCTTGGCCAAATCCGCCAAATACAATGCATCATTCAGCGCGCTGTTTCCGCCGCCCAAAACAATAACCGTACGTCCCGAATAAAAGAAACCATCACATGTCGCGCAATATGACACGCCACGTCCCATCAATTCACGGGCACCCGCAACATCTAACCTGCGCGGCGACGCACCGGTGGACACAATAACCGTACGTCCCTGATACTCTTTTCCATCATCACATGATACAACAAAACCATTTTCGGCATCACCCGTAACATTTCTTGCAGACACGAATCGAACCGTCGCACCAAAGGTTTCACACTGCTTCTGCATAAACTGGGCCAATTCCAGACCCGACCCGGCCCATCCCGGATAATTTTCCAACGTTGCAATTCCGGCCATCTGACCACCCAACCGGTCGCCACCCAAAACCAAAGTCTTTTTATTTGCCCGCGCAGTATACAGCGCCGCCGTCAACCCCGCCGGCCCCGATCCCAAAATAATAACATCATACATAATTTAAACCCTTCCCTTGTTTTTATTCGCCCACAACATACAAAATACAAAAACAATATGCAAACGAAATCATTGCATTTAAAAACACTTTATCCTATAATCAAATCAGCATGATAATCATAAATATATTTTTCAGTCTTTGCTCATCCCCGTTGGGGGAATGATTTATAATATAATTTACTTAATTCAATAAAATCAAAACACATTAATCACAAAAGGTACTATATTATGCTTGATATAAAATTTATTCGTGAAAAACCCGACGTCGTAAAACGCGCCTGCGAATTAAAGGGATTTGCAGACAACATTGACGAAATCCTGACATTGGATGCGCGCGTTCGCGAACTAAAAACCATCACCCAATCCAAGACGGCGGAAAAGAATAAAATTACACGCGAAATCCCCACCGCCACAGACAAAGCGCCACTGATTGCCGCATCCAAGGCGATTGCAAATGAAATCGCCGCTGACATGGCAGAATTGGCCAACAAAGAAGAACAATTAAACGATTTATTGCATCGTGTTCCACAAATTCCATCTGACACAGCCCCAATCGGCCGTGACGACACGGAAAACGTTGAAATCCGTCGCATTGGAACACCACGCGAATTTGATTTTACACCCCGCCCCCAATGGGAACTGTTGGAAATGAACGGTTGGTGGAAGCCAGAAAAAATTGCTTCTATTTGCGGCACCCGCACATACGCACTGTTTGGCGAAGCCGCAGAACTAGAATTGGCAATCCAAACATATGTTCTGCAAAAATTAATGGCACGCGGGTTCACATTTGTAAACTGTCCATCTATAACCAAACCACAAACAATCTTTAATGCGGGACACTTTATGGGTTCTGACCTGTCGGTTATGAACAACGACGTATTCATGCTGACCGATACAGATCGTTGCCTGGCGGGCACGGCGGAAATTATTTTAAACAGTCTGCACAGCGACGAAGTATTAAACGAAAAAGACTTGCCAATCAAATACGCGGGCTTTTCACCATGTTTTCGCAAAGAAGCCGGCGCCGCCGGTCGCGACACCCGCGGGATTGTACGCATCCACCAATTTAACAAGGTTGAACAGTATATATACTGCACCCCCGAACAATCGGATGAAATGCATGAACATCTGTTAAACAACCTGTGCGAAGTAATGGAAGATTTAGAATTGCCGTACCGCGTTATTGCGGCCTGTACCGGTGATATGGGCTTTAACAAAGTAAAAATGCACGACGTAGAAGCCTGGTTCCCCAGCGAAGGCACATATCGTGAATTGGGTTCTTGTTCTTCCATTGGCCAATTCCAGGCCCGCCGCACAAATACACGTTATCGCGACAAAAACGGCGATATGCAGTTTTGTGCCACATTAAACAACACGGGTATTGCCCTGCCACGCGCAATTGTACCCGTAATTGAAAACCATCAGAATCCTGATGGCTCGGTTAATATTCCAAAAAAATTACAACCCTTAATGGGTGGCCGTACAAAAATTGGTGGCAAACACTAAAAAACGCCCAAACGGGCGTTTTTTTTTTACTTCTGATTCTGTTTTTCCTGGACTGCAAATTTACTGACTGGTAAAAATGGGTAATAAAAATCCTTGAACACGTTTGTCTCATTTTTATATTTAATTTTTTTCAAGGCATTTAACAAATACGCCTGGGAATTCGAACGTACCCAATCAAATTCGCTGTTCAAATCATCCATATTATTTACAACCCCCTGATACAACAAAAACACATAATTATCATACGGACTGGGCATAAAGGCACGCGGATCGGCCTCTAGATGATCCTGAACGCGCATATTATAATCCGCATATTTTTTGGGATTCGCCGCAATAAGTGAAACACAACGCACCGCATTCATAATATGTTCCCTTTCAAATTTATCCTTGGCCTTGTCAGAACGGTTATTCAGAAACTTTATTATTTCATCAAAAAATCTCTGTAATGTCGCATCATAATCTATCATTTTTAAACTCCTTTATTTTTGTAATTCATATAAAAACTGTTTTATTGGTCGCACCAACGGGTTTGCCAAATTAATATCAGCTAACACTTTAATCTGGTTTGCTATTTTCATAATATCCTGTTCATGTCTTTCCGCATTAGCATTCGCCAACCCAGTTCTTAATGTACGGTTATACTCCCATTTTTGTACCGATTCGCAAAAACAATAAAACATCCTGCACAATTCATGCGCCCCACGAAATGCATCACCAACCATATCCATAACACAGCCCTTGGGGTCCCGGACAATATAATACGCATTAAACGATTCGTGTGGCAACAGTCGCTGTTTCGTAACATACTCATCAACCCGCGCACGCCATGCACTTTCCGTTGTGGCGCGCGAAAAATACTTTCCCGGATTGTCCACCAAATCCGCGAACCGCACGAACCCGCGCATAGCGGCATAACGTTCCGCACGTCCCATACTCTTCCAATGACGCTGCAACGAAATACGCGCCAACTTTTGAAAATTCGCAAAGCACACCCCGATTTCACTATAAATCTTTTCTTCTTTACCTATCCGTGTCATATCTGTACCTCCTTTTTACCCAACCATACAAAACTCACACAATTAATATAGACAAAACACAACAAATGTCAATATTTTTGCATAAAAAAGTTGAAAACTCATAAAATTGGGTATACCCTGTACCCGATTAGACTGAAAATATGGGGCAAAACATGAAAATTCGCAACATTGCAATTATTGCGCACGTTGACCATGGAAAAACGACACTGGTTGACAATATGTTAAAACAGGCGGGCACATTTCGCGACAATGAACGCGTGGATGAACGCGTAATGGACAGTGGTGATATTGAACGCGAACGCGGCATTACAATTTCTGCAAAACCGACATCCATCCAATGGGGCGAATACAAAATCAACATCGTTGATACCCCCGGGCACGCGGATTTTGGTGGCGAAGTTGAACGCATCCTGTCCATGGTTGATGGCGTGGTCCTGTTGGTTGACAGCGCCGAAGGCCCCCTGCCCCAAACTAAATTCGTATTATCCAAGGCATTAAAACTGGGGCTGCGTCCAATAGTTTGCATCAACAAAATTGATCGTTCGGATGCACGCCCCGACGAAGTTCTGTCTGAAACGTTTGATTTATTCGATAAACTGGGCGCAACAGATTCCCAACTGGATTTCCCATATTTATATTCTGTCGGTCGCGACGGATGGGCGGTACGTGATTTAAATGACGAACGCAAAGACCTGACCCCATTATTCCAGTTAATTGTTGATCATGTCCCCGCACCCGATTGCAATGGCAGCCGCTGTCAACTGGACGCACCGTTTACCATGCTGGCCACAACATTAGAGGCCGACCCATACGTAGGTCGTATTCTGACCGGGAAAATTGAATCCGGTACGGTTCGCGTCGGCCAATCGGTCAAGGCAATCAATCGCAACGGCGAATTTATTGAAAATGCCAAAATCACAAAAATTATTGAACATCGCGGTGTAGAAAAAGTATCACGCGACACCGCATCCGCGGGCGACATAGTTGTCGTTGCGGGCTTTTCCAAGGCAACAGTGGCAGACACCCTGTGCGATCCATCAGTTACCGAACCAATCCCGGCAATGCCGATTGACCCCCCAACCCTGACCATGACATTTTTCGTAAACACGTCACCCCTGGCGGGTAAATCTGGTAAAAAATTAACATCACGTATGATTGGCGAAAGATTATTCAAAGAAGCCGAAACGAACATTGCGCTGCGCGTTGAACAAAGCGCCAATAACGAAGCATTCGAAGTTTCCGGCCGCGGTGAATTACAGTTGGGTATATTAATTGAAACGATGCGCCGCGAAGGCTTTGAATTGTCTGTTTCCCGTCCGCGCGTTGTTATACAGACAAATGAAAATGGTGAAAAACTGGAACCAATCGAAGATGTTGTAATTGACGTAGACGACGAATTTTCCGGTGTTGTTATCGAAAAGATGACCAAGCGCAAGGCAACAATCACAGAAATGAAGGCTTCGGGCGCCGGCAAAACACGCATTGTATTTTCGGCCCCATCACGTGGTCTGATTGGTTATTTATCAGAATTTCGAACCGACACACGTGGCACCGGTATCATGAACCGTGTATTTGATAAATATGACATATACCGCGGCGCGATACAACAATATCGCCCGGGCGTATTGGTATCGATGGAAAAAGGTACGGCCGCCACATATGCACTGTTTAACCTGCAACCACGCGGCACACTGTTCATTGACCCCCAAACCGAAGTTTATTCCGGCATGATTATCGGTGAACACAGCAAAGAAAATGACCTGGAAGTAAATCCGATTAAGGGCAAAGAATTAACAAATATGCGATCGGTAACAGCAGATGAAAAATTATTCCTGGCACCGCCACGTCGTATTTCATTAGAAGAAGCCCTGTCCTATATCTTGGATGACGAATTGGTCGAAATAACCCCGAATACAATCCGTCTGCGAAAAAAAGAATTGGACAGCAACACACGCAAGAAATTAAAAAAACACACCGAAGAATAAAAAAGAATCCCCCAAATCGGGGGAATTTTTTTATAAAAAAAAACCGTCCAAATTGGACGGAATATTTAAACATCATCGTCTTCTATATCTTCTTCTTCCACATCAGCAGCATTAAGGTCTATTTCCTTGGGAATCCCCAGGATATCCTCTATCTTATCAGATGCAGCATCTAAATCAATCTTATGCAAAACAGCAAATTCCTGGGCCATGCGTTCCAACGCACGTAAATACAACTGACGCGCGGAAAATGTCATCGTATCTGCCGCACTGCGCCGTTGCAAATCACGCACAACCTCGGCCAATTTCATGGGATCGCCGGAATTAATATTTTCTTCATATTGCGCCGCACGGCGCGCCCAAATCATACGCTTTGCACCGGCCTTGCCCTTGGCCGCAGCAATCGCCTCGTCCATTTTCTTGGCAGACGTCAACGGACGCAATCCGGAAATTTCTGCCCGTTCAACCGGAACGCGCAATGTCATGTGATTGCGTTCAAAATCGATCACCAACATTTTTATCTTTTGGCCGGCCACATTTTGCTCTTCTATACGCAACAACCTGCCAACACCCTGGGTTGGATAAACAACATACTGACCTGTTTTAAAATCTAATTTCTTACTTGGCATTACGAATACCCTTTTACGGTTGCCATTCTCTCGTCCACGGTATTATACCATAAAAAAAACAGAAAAACAAATAATTGACACAAAAAATAAATCCCGGAAACATCCGGGACATAAATTATCGCGACAAACGACGCAAAGTACCTGTTCTGCGCACACCCGATGCACGACTGGCCTCGGTCGTCCCAGAAGACGTTGCACAAACCCACTTTCCATCCTGCAAAACCGCAGTCTCTCCCGATTCACATTCGGGTTTCTCTAAACGCCATGCAAAACAACTGCCCTTTTGATACGATAAATATGTTGCATTATCACCACCACGTGTATACGCACCATATTCCGGATTCCAATCCCCACGTGCCTCGCCAGCGCACCATTTACGTGTTCCCCAACATTCGACACAATTACCATCGGCATCGCACAATTCAACCGGCACAGATGTTGCCTGATATCCACTGTTCGGTTTATCGTCCGCCCCCATGGCGCGCCCATTTTCCAAATCACGACACCACAACTTCTGACATTCCGCAGATGGAACACCATCAATCTTTTTACGTGATTCCACCAGAACGTACCCAGGTCCACACGACGTAAAAGCCGCATTTGCAACAAACGGGGATAAAAACGCCACCAGGGCAAAAAAAGCAATTCTTTTTCTCATGCTTATTATTTTACATTATTTAAGACTTTTAAACAAGATAAAAAAACATACATTTACTGTCCCAATCCTGCGGGGCTGAAACGCCCAATATTATTAAACAGTTCTTCCAGCGCATTTAATTCAATCGCCGCAGGAATTTGGGTTTCGCCTTCTGCGATTTTCACATCCGGCAAATCCCGATCGCGCAAGACCTGGGTTTTAATAACCCGTTCCCCCTTGACCCATGCCAACAATACCGTTTCGTCGGTAAAGGTTGGCGCCAATGGCCCACGATAATTTTCATCGGCACCAAAATAAATCCATACCGGTTCCCCATAAACGGTTTTTACCTGGGGGGCACCAATTTTTTCAATCAATTCTGATGTTGTTTTTATATTGGCAACCTGACCATCCAAATCAGACGGGAACACATACCCCCTGTGCTTGGTCTGAAAGGTACACCCACCAAAACACACCAAAACTGCCCATGCGATAATAATTTTTTTCATATCTAACCTTCTCCGTTTTCTTTAACAACCGGTTTATTTAACATGGCAAACTGTGCAATATGTTTTTTTAACTCACTTTTATATGCATTATTTGCCTTGGCCAAATCAACCAATTTATTGAACTGGGGATTTGCCGCACGCGCCGCACCGAATCGGCTTTCCGTTTTCAAGAACTCTTCCAATGGCAACGGATTATCAACACTTGAATCCATTGTCAATGGATTATGACCATCTGCAATCAACCGTGGATCAAATCTGAACAGTGGCCACGCACCGGTCTGAACCATTTGCATTTGATGCGCAGGCCCATTTTGCAATGCAAACCCATGCGCAATACACGGCGCATACGCCAATATAATCGATGGCCCATTAAAAGATTCTGCTTCGCGAAATGCACGAATCGCCTGGGCCTGATTTGCCCCCATTGCAATTTGCGCCACATACGCACCCGACATCATCGCAATCATCCCCAAATCCTTTTTGGCATGATTCTTGCCACCGATTGCGAACTTCATACTGGCCCCAAAAGGTGTTGATTTGGACTGTTGTCCACCGGTATTTGAATATCCTTCGGTGTCCAAAACCAAAATATTCACATTTTCGCCACTGTGTAAAATATGGTCCACGCCACCATAGCCTATATCATACGCCCAGCCATCACCACCGATAATCCAAACAGATTTATCAACAATTTCACCAATTTGACTTTCCGCCAAACGTGCACGTGGGCCTTCTATTTTTGCCAACTGTGCCCGCAATTTTTCTTCTATTTCACGTTGTTTTTTCGAATCGGTTTCGTCAAATATTTCTTCTACGTTTTCAATCCCCAATTCGAACAACAACCCCTTTAAAGACTGACGTTTTTGATTCAATGCCAAACGCATACCCAACCCATATTCCGCATTATCTTCAAACAGGGAATTTGACCACGCCGGCCCACGTCCATGCTTATCCTTGGTCCATGGTGTTGTTGGTAAATTCGCCCCATATATCGAAGAACACCCCGTCGCATTTGCAACAACCATACGATCACCAAACAAATGCGCCAACAATTTCACATACGGCGTTTCACCACACCCGGCACAGGCCCCCGGGAATTCAAAATAATGCGGCAATAATTCGACATGTTTTGGGATATTCAGGTTTAATTTTTCCCGCGGGAAATCCGGCAATTGTTCCGCCGCATCAAAGGCCGCCTGGGCATCTGCCATAACATCCCGCGCCGACACCATGGACAAAGCCCCCGTCGGACAATTTTTCACACAAATATTGCATCCCGTACAATCGGCCGGCGAAATATTAATTGTAAAATACATATTCGGTCCCAGTTCTGGTGTCTTCATCGGCACAACACGTATACCACGTGCACGTGCATCTTCGGCCTGCTGTTCCGTCATGGCCTTGATACGAATAACCGCATGTGGACACAACATTGAACACTTGCCACATTGTATACACTTGTCCAAATCAACAGTTGCGACACGTTCAGAAACGGCACGTTTTTCATAGCGCGACGTCCCCACCGGATATTGTCCGCCACCAAATTGTCCATCAACACGAAAACGCGACACAGGTATCGCATCACCACGTTGGGCGGCCATTTCCCCCAGGGTACCTGCAATTTCGGCGGGCGTATCCAACGTCATCGCCGGGATAAAGTCCGGCGCAAAATTCGACACCGAAGACGGCACATCATACTTATGCAGATATTCGGCCGCCCTATCCACCGCGGCCCAGTTTGCCTGAACCACATCCATACCCTTTTTCTTGTATGTTTTTTCTATTGCGGTCTTGGCACTAACTGCGGCCTGGGCCGGATCAATAACCTTTGTCAGGTTAAAGAAGTTCAACATAATAAAAGTATTAATACGATTTCCCAACCCCAATTCGGCCGCCGCGCGATTCGCATCCAGGAAATAAACATTTGCCCGAATTCGAATTAAGTGTTCCTGGGTATCACGTGGCAAATTAGCGAACGCGACATCGGGTGCCATTGACGTATTAATCATAACCGTCCCCCCCGCACGCAATCCACGAAAGACATCAAAACGTTGCGCAATCATAAAATTAGAAACACTGATAAAATCCGCAACTTCGACCAGATATTGGCTTTTTATTGGCGCGTCCGAAAAACGTATATGTGACGCGGTCAGCCCACCCGACTTCTTGGAATCATAAACGGCATAGGACTGGGGATACAAATCAGAATTTTCCCCAACAATTTTAACAATATTTTTTACTGCCCCAACGGTACCATCACTGCCGATACCATACAAAATTGCGGTTTTAAAATTCGGGTCTTCAACCGAAAAAGCCGGATCGGTCTTTAAAGACAAACCACTTAAATCGTCGTCAATTCCAACGGTAAAGTTATGATGTAACGCGCCGCGCATCAGATTTTCATATATGGCCTTGACATCGCGGGGTTTAAATTCCTTGGATCCCAAACCATATCGACCACCAAACACATCTATATCATCCGGCACAATTGATTTTACATCCTGATACAGGGGTTCACCGATACTGCCGGGTTCCTTGGTTCGGTCCAACACAGCGATTCGTTTCACGGTCTTGGGTAACGCCGCCAAGAACGCATCCACCGGGAACGGGCGATACAGGTGTACCTTTAACAACCCCAATCCCGCGGGCAAATGTGCCAAGGTTTCTTCAATCGTTTCGCATCCACTGCCCATTGCTACAATGACATTTTCTGCGTTTTCATCCCCCACATAATCCACCAGGTTATATTTACGCCCCGTCAGTTCTGCAAATTCATCCATACATTGCTGTACAATTTCGGGTGTTTTTGCATACAAAGGGTTGGCCGCTTCACGTCCCTGGAAATAAACATCTGGGTTTTGTGCGGTTCCGCGTATTGTTGGGTTATCGGGGCTCATCCCACGTGCCCGATTCGCCAAAACCAAATCAGCGGGGATTATCTTTTCCAACACATCATCTTCGATTCGTTCCAGGGGTGATTCTTCGTGACTGGTACGGAAATCATCAAAGAAGTGCAAAAACGGCACCCGCGACCGCAAAGTTGCGGCATGCGCAATTGCCGCCATATCATGTGCCTGTTGTACATTATGCGAAGACAGCATTGCAAATCCGACCGAACGTACCGACATAACATCACTGTGATCCCCAAAAATGGACAATGCATGCGTTGCCAATGCACGTGCCGCCACATGCATAACAAAAGGCGTTTGTTCCCCTGCAATTTTATACATATTCGGAATCATCAACAACAACCCCTGGGACGCGGTAAAAGTTGTTGCCAAACTGCCCATCTGCAATGCACCGTGCATGGCACCGGCCGCCCCCGCTTCGGACTGCATTTCAATAATCTGTGGGATGGCGCCCCAAATATTTTTCTTGTGTTGAAAAGACCACTCGTCCGCTAATTCGCCCATAGTACTGCTGGGTGTGATTGGATAAATCGCCGCGAAATCAACACATCTGTACGCGACATCGGCCGCCGCCCAGTTACCATCAACAATAAATTTAGACATATATAACCTTCCTTTATCTAAACAGAAATACATCAATAACAATTGTTGCTATCATATCCACAAAATCCTCCCAAGGCAAGAGTTATAAACGCTTTCCCCACCTAAAAAGGCGTTTTTTATCATCCCCGCGACGGCGGAAACAGGGACTATAAAATTTATTAAACATTCGCACGCGTTTCACGCGCATTACCTGGGTTCCGGGGTCAAGCCCCGGAATGACAGAATTTTTTTGCAAAAATTCTGTTCGATTTTACTGTATTGCAAATTCCCACTTTGTCATCCCGTGGCTTGACCACGGGACCCAGGTTATACATCCACTTTATCATCCCATGTTTTAACTCTCGCACCCCAGGTCATAAATCCCCTGTCATCCCGCGGGATTTCCCCCCATAAATTCAGACACCGCCATTTGGCGGTGTTTAATATTTACCAATTAAATTTTCATAAACAAAGTCACCACCATCGGCGGATAAATTCATTGCCCCACGACACAAACCAACGACAAAATTACGACTGCACGCCCACTTAGTCCATCCATGATACGCGGCCATGCGTGCAACGGCACAATCGGACACATCATCATATCGCGCAATATTCATCACCCGTTTTCTGATTTTTTTCACCCCATACTTTCGCAACAATATGAATTTTTTAAAATGTCGATACCCAATAAAGGTCACCCCACGTGCCACCGGGAATATAGCCGCCTTGGAAAATTCCAAATTCAAATTATCCCGGACAAAATTTTCCAGTAACCTTTCATATCGCGCCAATTCCACCTTGTCATTACCGAACAGACAGAAATCATCACAATATCTGATATAGTCCCGACATCGCAACCTTTCTTTGACAAAATGATCCAGTTCATTAAGGTAAACATTTCCCATCCATTGACTGGTCAGATTTCCGATTGGCAGATTTTTTTCACCCCCACACGATTTAATAACATCATAAATTACGCCCAACAATTTTTTATCTGCGATTTTCTTTTTTACGATATTGAACATAATTTCATGATTAATTGACGGATAGAATTTCCGAATATCGCATTGCAGCACATATTTATTTCGTCTTATAAACCGCATAATTTCCTTGGACGCCTTGTGCAGTCCCCGCCCCGGGATACACGCATAAGAATCACGGACAAAGGTCTTTTGCCAAATTGGTCCCAACACATTAATCAGCGCATGGTGCAACACATGATCCGGATACAGCGGGAGGATATAAATCAGTCTTTCTTTTGGTTCAAAAATTTTTTTTAATCTGTACGGCGACGTTTTAAAGGTTCCATCAATCAGTGACCTTTGCAAGGATTTCAACAACGCTTCCCTGTTTGCAAGGAATTTTTTTGCCCCCCGTCCTGATTTTCTGGACTGTACGGCCTTTTTCGCGGCCAATTCCAGATTTTCCATTGAAATAAAATCATCCCACAGATTTTTATAGCGTTTCATAACAATTACGAAAAAGAATAATATTTATCAATTTTAACCACGGTTGTTTTCAACGGCAATTTATCTTTGATTGCCTGGATTTGGTCAATCAAGACCACACTGCCCGTAAACAAGACAAAAACATCACCATCACACAGGAATTGAATTTGCAAACATTCGGAATTTTCACGTTTACTGGACTTGGTGATTCTGAAATCAAGGATGATTATTTTTTTATTCAAGATTTCATCCAATCTTTTTTTTACCCCGGGCATGGGCAGTTTATCACGTGCCAAATCGGCGAAACTGTTCAGCCCATCGACATCCAAAGATTTTATTTCTTCTATTGTCACGACACCTTTCCCCCATCCAATAAATTGAACATCCCGGGTCTTCGCCAACAAAGGTTACCAACCCAGATGTTCCCTGCGTAATGTATTCATAGGGACATGACTTTTTTTCATCACATCCAAACAGGTTACACCGCCCCGCCTTAAAGTCAAACAAGGCACAAATTCGAAACAGATGCAGATATCCACATCTGAAAAGTGTTTGCACACTTTGTCCCACAGGTTGGCAAAACTGTTTTCCCCCAAGGAGCCCCAAGCGAACCGAACACCGCCCCGCGGAAGACGCGATTGTTCGTGTCATCGTTGTGCAGGTCGTTCGCACAGTTGTTCGCACAGTTGTCCGCGCAATTGTCCGCCGATCCGTTGTCGTTGTTGAACACCCACGGGGCCGACACGCAACCGCAACCACGCAACCGCTGTTTACGGCAATGCAACCTATTCCCAGATTTTACCCCGGGAACCTGAATAAATGTCAAAAACCGTTGACATTTGAAAATCATTGTTAATTCCCATCCCCCGACGTATTATTCACATCATCATCCGAAACATCATCTGCAACCGCATTGTCCGTATCATCCGCCACCGTTTCCGTAACAACAATATCATTATAAATTGTCACATCGACGGTATCATCATACACGGAATAGATATTTTCACCCATACGGAATCTGAATTTGCGTTCTGAATTTTTATTCATTGGCACATCCCGTGTTGTCGTATTGGCAAAGAAATCCGCAACACCATCGGCATTAAAATCGAAATGCAACGATGGCATGGTCTTTCTTATACTGCGCAGGTACAAAATATCATCCCCGACATGCAATATGCGGCCACATTGTGCGACCTCCCACATACCGGATGGTGCAAACGTACCATCGGGGCACGCGAACAATCCGCCATCGTCGGTTTCGGAATATGTATATTCCCCACCGGGGCAATACGAATTTTCGGGACACCCCGCACATGTTTCGGATTGTTTTGGCAACCAATACCCACGTTCACACGTGAACACGGAATCTTCGTAAACCGGGATCATAACGACCCCACTTTCATAGACCCCGATATTTTCATACACGCATGCATTTGGCACAACCGTATTCGGCAACAATATCGTTGCCCCTGCACCGGCGAAACAATTCGCCGACGCGGACACAACGATTGACCAAAATACGTATTTTTTCACCAAAACAATCACCCTGATTTTGTTTCGTCCCATCGGAGGACGCACCCCGGCCCGTGCGCGATTACCGCGCACGGGCAATTTTTACGCGTTATTTCGCGTTATCGAATTTCCAACCCTTGAACGTTTTTCCGGGTTTGGTTGCGGCGCGCACCGGTGTACGTATATCGCCCCCGAATGTGCACATTCCCGCATTATTCGCCGACACGTCCGCCGGATCCGCGTCGGTCCATGTGATTTCAATTTCATTTGCATCACATGTGCCCGCCGCAGTCGCCCCAAGCGAACCGAACACCGCCCCGCGGAAGACGCGATTGCCCGGGCCATCGTAGCGCAGGTCGTCCGCACAGCTGTTCGCACAGTCGCCCGCGCAATTGTCCGCCGAACCGTAGACGTAGTCGAACACCCACGGGGCCGACATGACTTTTGACTTGTCGCCACCCGCCGGCATATAATCCGTCATCTGGCAATAACAATATTGGCCCGAATCGGTTGTGGAATAATCCGCCCCTTCGGCAATTCCAAACAGTTGATAAACAACTTTATAGAATTTTTCTTGATCAGCCTCGCTCCCAGAGCCCGCCAACATTTCTTCATATGCTGACACCAAGACATCTGTCGTGGCCGTACCAACAACAGGTTCAAATGTTGTTCGCATATCTTGCGCAGACATGGTTCCACCCATTACATCATCAACGACACCATAGAAAGTATTCTTCCCTTCGGAATGTATGGCGGATTGGCAACTGGCACGGCCATAAACCGTTCCATAATCAAATTCCGATGCCCATGTATTGTTTTCTGTCAAACCGTTTTCGGATACGCGTTGTGCATTTTCACCATCGGCACTAATATATCCATAATTATTGCCCGGCACACTTGCATCAACATCAATTAACGGATCACGTTCAATTAATTTCACGCCATCACTGACATGGTATCCATTTTCACACGCGGTCGCCACGCACGTGTCAACGCCCGCACCATAATAATCATTACCCGAAACCGCGGTTGCATGTGCAATATTGGCGGTTGATGTGGTACACGCGGTATAACATTGGGTTTGTGCCCCCGCCCCCGATTCGGAATTTGGATATCCCGTGGGGCACGATGTCACACCCTGGGCCGATGTTTCATTATATGTCGCATCTGTCACACCGGGGCAATAACTGCCCGCGGGACATGTTTCGACATCACCTTCGCTGCCCGCCGGCAAATACGACCCCGCCAAAATCTGATACAAAATGTCATCATATTCCGCGGTGGCATTAACCGTACCTTCGTACGCACCCAAATTTTCTTCGGTTGCGGCCGATTCGTATATCTTGTTTTCCTGCATATATCCGTCCGTTGGGAACGTGTCTGCGCGCGCCCCCCATGGACACGTCAGCCCCATCACCACCAGGGACGTCAACAATATTCTATGTTTCATGTAAATTCCCCCTTTCACTTATTTGAAAAAACCGTCATAGGAATATGGCGGTCGGGGTGCTAGAAAAATCACATACAGAAAGATGACCCCGTCGGCCTTTGGGGGGGGACAGCCCCCCCTGTTGTATAGCCGACGGCACCCCGACCAGAAAAAGTGGGAACGGCCGGGTATTTGCACAAAAAAAAAGACGCATCCGCGTCAATATAATAGAACATATTATATATATTTTTTTTGTGCGGATATCAGCGTGACAACACATCACGCAGTTCTGTATATGGGCTTTTCTAAGGCCCTGAACCCACATCCCTGTGGTTTCACACATAATTATAATATAAAAGAAAAAATATTACAAACGAAAAAAATTTCCCCCCCCCAGGTTATATTTTATCCTTTTTGTCATCCCGGTGCTTGTCTATCTTCTTCTGTCATCCCGGTGCTTGTTTATCTTCTTATTGTCATCCCGTGGCTTGACCACGGGACCCAGGTTATATTTTATCCTTTTTGTCATCCCGTGGCTTGTTTATCTTCTTATTGTCATCCCGGTGCTTGTTTATCTTCTTATTGTCATCCCGTGGCTTGACCACGGGACCCAGGTCATATTTTATCCTTTTTGTCATCCCGGTGCTTGTCTATCTTCTTATTGTCATCCCGCGGCTTGACCGCGGGACCCAGGTCTGTTTATCCTTTTTGTCATCCCGCGGCTTGTTTATCTTCTTCTGTCATCCCGCGGCTTGTTTATCTTCTTCTGTCATCCCGCGGCTTGACCGCGGGACCCAGGTTATATTCTTCCTTTGTCATCCCGGTGCTTGACACCGGGAC
>JAZSNY010000013.1:0-42408 GCA_045536625.1 Candidatus Enterousia sp. | reverse complement strand
GCACTTGTTCCGGTGTTAATCTGGCGCGCGCAGAATTTCGGTCACTGGGGTCGCCAATACATGCGGTAAAGTCACCGAACAATACAAAGACTTCGTGTCCCAATTTTCTGAACTCTTCCAATAACATAAAGTTCTTGGCATGCGACAGGTGCAACGATGTATTTGTCGGGTCTGCACCGATAAAAAAGCGCAGTTTTTCGGTTAATAATTTTTTCTTAAATTCCGCACGCGATGGCAAAATATCAACGATTATGCCCCTATCCAGAATTTCATCAATAATTTGTTCTTTGGTTTTCATTACTTAATCCCTTGTTAGTTTTATGAATAAAAAATTGGCTTTGACATATACCCCTTATGGTGCCAAAGCCAATCAAACCCATAACACCATAAGGGGTTAATAGGCGTAATAAAAACCACGTACGCAAAACTGCGCACCGTTTGAAATCTGATTAAAATGCAAACTATTTCCTGTCATTTCTCATTCATTATAGAGAAATTTGTTGTTTTTGTCAACTTTATTATTTCAGAAATATTTCTGCGACTGTGCCCAGGTGTTCGAATTCTGTTGGGTTTTCGTGTCGGTATGAACAAGCCGCGCCGAGCCACGAATTCCGTCGCAAAATCGTTGATTTTGCGGTGTTTTTCTTTGTTAACACTTTTGGATTTAGGCACACCACAATCCACCCAAAAACACCACTATTTAACCCCCTTGGCTATACAGAATATGCAACATGCGTAAAGTTTGATGAGCGTCTGAAACATCCTGTCTATAAACATCATCCTTGATTTTTGAGTTTATTTTAATAAAATTATCCCGTGTAACACAAAAGGATTGCTCAATGGCACGTAAGGAAGTTTATGCAGGAAAAAATGAGTGGTTTGCAGGTATAATGAATTTGGCGCTAAGGGACATGCAGGACGGTGGTGCCGTGTATGAACATGGTACGGATAGATGGGGATGGTCTTATACCAAGGTTTGGCTAGAAAATTTCAATTCCATAAATCCAGCAAAAAAGAATCCAAACGCATGCGATATTCTGTTCAAATTTATGACTGTTAATGGCGTACCAGTATGCAAAGTGTATATTCCTGGATTTGATGTTTATACATGTAATCCTGCCGATGCTGTGTTTGATACAATTTGCAATATTATCAACAAAAAGATAAAACCAAATGCATTTATTCGGACTGGTCATATCGCCGTTCCCAAAACGACTGGTCGCGGGTCTAGATAATATTCCACCAGAGCCAAGATTTACACCGTCCTGTCAAAGGGCGGTTTTTGTTTGGATTTCTAATGTTTTTTGCGGTTCGATAATACGGATTCTGAATCAGGTCTGTTTCATGTGTTATTCAACAAACAATAAAGAAAAACCACCCGATTGGATGGTTTGGATTAATCCAGATTTTTTAACAGGATGTCCTTTATATCATTTGGAATCATCCCCGTGGTGGAATACCCACAATCAACGTGATGGATTTCGCCCGTAACACCGGCCGATAAATCACTGAATAAATACATCGCAGCACCCGACACATCATCCAATGTCATATTGCGACGCAATGGGGTCGTTTCCGCGTTCAGGCGTAACATTGCCTTGAACCCGCCAACACCACTGGATGCCAGGGTCATAATCGGCCCCGCACTGATCGCATTAACACGAATATTGTCACGTCCCAAATCCGACGCCAGATAGCGAACACTGCTGTCCAGGGCGGATTTTGCAACACCCATGACATTATAATTTGGTACGGATTTTTCACCACCATAGTATGTTAATGTAACAATACTGCCCCCGTTATGCATTAACTTGGATGCGCGACGGGTTAAATCAACCAACGAATAGACGGAAATGTCCATTGTGTTTTTAAAATTATCACGCGTTGTATCCGCATAGCGACCCGTCAATTCATTTTTATCCGAAAACGCAATCGCATGCAACATACAGTCGATATGGCCCCATTCGGCCTCTATCTTATTAAACAAATCATCCAACTGGGCATCGTTTTGGACATTGCATTCCTGGACAAATTTGGCGCCAATGGATTCCGCCAATGGACGAACACGCTTTTCCAATGCCGGCATGGCATATGGCATGGCGATTTCGGCCCCCTGTTCGGCGGCGCGTTTGGCAATAGCCCACGCCATAGACCAATCGTTTGCAACACCGGTAATTAAAATCTTTTTTCCCTTTAATAACATTACTAAAATCCCCTTGGGTTATTATGTATTGGACGATATTCAATATACCACCAAAAAAAACGCACCGCAACAGGTAAATCTGCGTTGGGCAGCGGTGATTATCGCACCTGTTCATATTGGGATTGAATCATCTTTTTTATACGTTCCGTAATTTGTGGAATTGTGTTTGAATTTTCCAAACCGGTTATTACCAATGCGTCCCCAATCAGGTTTCGTGAAGGCATCCAATTTTCAACAGCACGACCATATCCGTTTCGAAAACCATAAAAATGAAATTTATCGCGAACCCAATATGAATTTCTTTCAAATTCCGAAAAAACAAGTCTGCGTAACATTGACGGATGCGCCAGGCAAAATAATAATTTTTCCGGGTATATGACGTCTGTTGCATCCTTGATTTTTATATATATTTCGTAAACATCATAATCTTCTTGGTGATACATGTTGGTTTTGCTGACCGGGAAGGCAATCGTTATTTCCGTTTGAATATTGGCCATTTCCATGGATTCTATTAATTGATATATCATGTATCCGCGTTTTAATATTTCGTCGGTTGATATATAACGGTGCGCAATACCGTTTATAAATATTTTTTGAACACGTGATGGCAGACAGTGCGCATTTGAAATATGTATGCGACGCATGCAATCGGGCATTCCGGCCAGGTATCGCCCGATGTTTACCGCACCACCGGCAACATCATAACGGGTCTGCAATTCATATGTTTGTTTAATTGTTTCACGGGTGGGCAAATCTGATTGCATTAACCGTTCCAATCTTTTCAGCCCGCCGGACCATCCATACCGCGCCAGGTTCATAGCATCCCGAAAAGACGCGGTCATTGTCCAATCACTTTGTGCCATATTCGACAGTTGTGATGCACGGCGCCACTCTTTACCGGACCAGTCAACCCAATCCAAAAATTGATCCCAGTCAAAAAACTTTTGCAATCGGGGATAATCGTATTTATCCGTTTTTACAACACGTGGCGCAATATTTTTTTGTTTGGTCTTTATTTGTTCGTACCCCGCCCCGGCACCCACAGCACCGACACCGATACCGCCCCCACCGGGGATATAGTAATCCCCAAAAAAACCAAACGTGCCAAGATTGTTGTCTGTCCAGTTCATGTAAATTATCTGATACGGCCACGAATTTTTTCTATATCCGCCATTGGCAGACCACGAAATATGACCATCTGTTCAACCGCCGCACGTGGCAAACCGGCATTTAGCAGTTTATCACCATGCAACACCGCACGCGTACCGACAACCATTTTCATATCCAGGTCATTTACAACGCCACGTACACGATGTACCCAGTTTAACCAATCTTTGTTTGTACATAATCTGTCTTCTAGCCCGGTATCATAATCCGTATGAACCATTACAAATCGGTCCAAGGTTGCAGCATCCAAAGGATTGCGACCAATGTATTTGATATTCGCCCCGGTGCCATAGGTATTGCCACTGGCCGTCATTATAAATTGCGGATGTTTATCAACAATTTTATCGGGAAAGGCGTATTTATCCTGGCTCATGGCATTATTGATAACGGTTAAAACATTTGGATTGCCCGCATCAATTTCTTCGAAACTGAAAACACCGCCGTGTTCATAGGCCTGGCGGAAGATTGTTGGGACGTATTTTCCATTGGCGTCATTATAGCCAATTATGTTGTAATCACTGGTTAATGAATTTACCGACATTGGGTAAAACGGCAATTCCATTGCATCTGCGATTTGGGACAGGATGGTACTTTTGCCACTGCCGGCGGGGCCAACCAAAAACGGCGCACAGCCCGCCGCAACCACACGATAAGCCGTTTCAAAAGACACGTGTTGATTTGCAAAATTAATATTAGTTGGCAACGCCAAACTTTTTCGCACCTGGGCCGCCTGGATTTGCCCAAGATTGCGTTTTGAACCGTAAACGTCACGTTCCAATTCGGATAACCGGGCATTTACCGTGCCCGCCCTTTCACGTGCGTTTTCCAAAAAGGATTCCAACGAATCCAAATGACCGCGTTTGTACAAATTATGAACCTGGATTATCTTATCAAAAAATCCCATTTTATTATCCCCCACATACTTTGCACGGTCGGCCACCACGACGTTTCGCATCGGTATCATCGATTGTTATACAGTTTTTTGTGCACTTAATCGCCCACTCACAAGAGTGGCTGTGGTATATATGCGACTTTTTGTTATACGCAACACTGCGCGCCATCGCATTGCAACAAACCAATGTGCAAATTAAAGCAATTAATATTTTCTTCATATTTTTGCCCCATATACTATATTTCAAGCAAATCATACACACCAAATTATTTATTGTCAAGCACGATGCTTTTTTTAGCGGATTTTTAGGGTCCCAGTTTTAGCAAAAATTTAATGGGTTTTTTTGCGTTTGATTTTTGTTATAATGTTGTTAACATGGGGCACAGGTAAAAGGATTTTTATGTCGGTTAAGGCAAAACGCCTGGTTAAAAAAATTATTAGTTATTCGGGCATATTCTTTTTTATATTGGCGGCGGGTATGCTGTGGTGGCAGTTGCGGGATTACAGCCCATCGGATATTGCACATGCGATTTTGGATATACCGTTTGTTAACCTGGTGATGGCATGCGTGGCATGTTTCGCGGGGTATTTGGCATTGTCTTTGTATGATTATTTGGCCCTGCACTATGTCGGGGGCAAGGTTACATGGTGGAAATGGATGTTGGCGGGAATGTTGGGGTTCGCAATCAGCAATAACGCCGGACATGCGGTGGTCAGTGGTGGCGCAATTCGATATCGTCTTTATACACGGTGGCGCATACGTGGGGGGGATATCCTAAAAATGCTGACCATATCGGGCTTTACATATTTCCTGGGGGCATCGGCGATTGTGGTAATCAGTTATTTTCTGATACCGCGCGATTTATTCCAAAGTTCCGTGGGCGCCAGTATGGGCATGAACGCACTGTTTATTTTTTGCGCGGCGACCCTGTTGACATACTTTGCAACGACGGTTATTTTTCATAAGAAAAGCATAAAAATCGGTCAAATTAAATTCCAAATACCGTCTACAAAAATGGCAACCGCACAAACATTGTTGGGGATAACGGACAGTGTGTTGGCGGGGTTGGTACTGTATTTTTGTATGATACCATTTGTAAAAATTCCATTTGTTATATTTATGGGACTGTTCGCAATCGCCCAAACAACCGGCGTATTCAGCCAGGTTCCGGGTGGAATCGGCGTGTTTGAAAGCATATTCTTGTTGGCATTACCGGATACCGTGGACAAGGCAAGTATATTTGGCGCACTGTTGGCATACCGTATAATTTATTATGTTTTGCCACTGATTGGTGTGGGCAGTTTGTTCTTTGTCTATGAACGATGGCTGCGCAGTCGTATGAAAAGATGGTTGGCCGAAGCCAAAGAAAAAATCCCGGCAAGAATCAACAAAATAAAATCCGATATAAAAAACAGAAAATAAATACCTTGCCAATTCATATATACGCATGTTAGAATGGTGGTCGTGTATGAAAACGAGGTTATATTAAGTGTTTGTATTGTCACTGATTTTAACAATTCGAATGGCGCTGATGATTATCGTGGCGCATTCCCTTGGCATGGGCATGGACGCCCCACGGGGACGGGTTGTTTTCGTTGCATATACCGGCAAAACAAAAGGATTATTAAATGTCAAAAAAAATATATGTGGATGCAGTCCACCCGGAAGAGACGCGTGTCGTCGTTGTTGATACGGCAACAAATCGTGTTTCCGACTTTGACGTAGAAACAACGACAAAACCCCAGATTAAGGGAAATATATATCTGGCCAAGGTTATTCGTGTTGAGCCGTCTTTACAGGCTGCGTTTGTTGATTATGGAACGGGGAAAAATGGCTTTCTGCCTTTTTCGGAAATTCACCCAGATTATTACCAGGTAACACCGGAACAGAAAAAGAAGCTGTTAGAATTGGCACATGCCAATATTGTAGAAGACGATGACGATCCAAATGACGAAGAAGATGAAGTCGCCGAATACGATGACCACAGCGCCGGTGAAGATAACAATGAATTTACAAAACGCGCACGCGAATTTAAAATTCAAGATGTTATCAAGCCAAAGCAAATATTGCTGATTCAGGGGGTCAAGGAAGAGCGTGGCCAAAAGGGTGCGTCGATGACGACATATTTGTCGTTGGCGGGTCGCTTTGCGGTTCTGATGCCGAATTCACGCAAACGCAACAGTTATGGTATTTCCAAAAAGATTTCCGACAAATCAGAACGCGCACGTCTGCGCGAAGTGTTGCACGGATTAAAAATCCCCAAGGGAATGACCGTGGTTCTGCGTACGGCCGCCATGGGTGCAACACCGGCGGATATTGCCGCGGATTATGATTATCTGGTGAACCTGTGGAATGAAATTCGCAAAACAACTTTGGAATCGGTTGCACCAGTTACAATTCATACAGAAGATTCGCTGTTACGTCGTGTCGTTCGTGACTTTTTAAGCGACAAAGAAGACGTTTTGGTTATCCAGGGCGAAGAAGCCTTTGATGCCGCAAAACAGTATTTTCAGCAAATGTATGGTCGCGCACCACGTAAACAGTTGGTGCAATACAAAGATGTTGCAGTACCATTAATGGTCAAAGCCGGCGTTGAAAAACAGTTAGAGGGCCTGCATGGACCATATGTGTCTTTGCCATCTGGGGGATCTTTGGTTATTAATCAGACCGAAGCAATGGTTACGATTGACGTTAATTCGTCCCGCGCGATTAAGGAGAAAGATATTGAACAAACCGCATTGAACACCAATTTAGAAGCTGCGGAAGAAATCGCGTTACAGTTGCGACTGCGTGATTTGGCAGGAATTGTTGCGGTTGACTTTATCGATATGGAGGAAGAAAAGAACAACCGTAAATTGGAATTAAAAATGCGTGAGGTTATGAAACGTGACCGTGCACGTACCCAGGTTGCAAAAATTAACAACTTTGGGGTGTTGATGTTATCGCGTCAGCGTCTGCGCAGCAGCTTTATGGAGTCATCCTATGTGGCATGTCCACATTGTATGGGGGCGGGTGTTGTGCCATCTATACAGACCGCGGCCGTTATATTATTCCGCCATTTACAGGAAAAACTGTTGGCCAAGGCCGCACAAAAAATTATTATGACGGTGCCAACCGATGTTGCAATCTATCTGTTAAATCATAAACGCGCTGAACTGGCCAAGATGGAGGCTGAATTCGAGACAGAAATTGTTATCGTTGGCGATGACAGCCTGATGAATATCGATCAATATTCTATCCAACGCGTTGCACCCGAACAGAACAAAACCGAAGATTTGTTGGGGGCGTTTGCGCCATCGACCGATGCAAAAAAGAAAAATGCACAACACGTTGATGCAAAAAAGACAACCGTCAATGCACAACGACGTAAACGCAAGAAGATGCCAAAGAAAAAGACCCTGTGGCAGAAGATAGTCGGTTAAAAAAATCCCCCAGATGGGGGATTTTTATTTTGTGCCCGTCGCAACACGTTCACGAAATTCGTTACTGGGGCGAAATGTCGCAACACGACGGGCGGAGATAATTGCACTCTGGCCCGTTTTGGGATTACGACCCATACGGGCGTTTTTTTCCAAAATCTTGAAACTGCCCAGGCCGGCAAATTTAACTTCTTCCCCGTGGATTAATGCATCACGAATTTCGTCAAAAACAACATCAACCATTTTATATGCATCCGCCGTTGTTAAACCAAAACGTTCACGTAATCTGTTTGCAAAATCACTTCTTGTTATCGTTGCCATTTCAATACCCTTTTGTTTTTTGGTGTTAATTATATTCTATATCAATATGATTGTTTGATGTCAATCCGTCCCCCAACAAGTAAAAATTTCCCAGATATTATACAGTTCGAATTTATCGGTTGCAATATTTTATTGTTAAGAATAAAATACCCCAGAATTCGTCCCCATAGTTCAACAGGATAGAACAAATTCCTCCTAAGAATTAGATGCAGGTTCGAGTCCTGCTGGGGACGCCATAATTAGCGCTGTTTTGATAAAATCCCGTCAAAATATTCGATTGTTTTTGCCAGTCCCGTACGAATATCGACGCGCGGTTCCCAATCCAGTTGTTTCTTGGCCAAACTGATATCCGGTTTACGTTGTGTCGGATCATCACCGGGCAATGGTTGGTACACAATCTTGGATTTTGAATTTGTTAATTCTATTATCAATTTTGCAAATTCCATAATTGTGCGTTCAGATGGGTTACCCAAATTAACCGGTCCAACAAAGTCGTTTTTATTGTTCATCATACGAACCATACCTTCGACCAGGTCATCGACATAGCAAAAAGAACGGGTCTGGGATCCATCGCCATATATGGTTATATCCTGATTCTTAAGTGCCTGGACAATAAAATTGGAAACGACACGCCCGTCATTCAGGGCCATATTCGGACCATATGTATTGAAGATACGAATAATACGCGATTTTACGCCACATTGTCTGTGATAATCCATCATCAGTGTTTCTGCACAACGTTTACCTTCGTCGTAACAACTGCGCACACCGATAGGATTTACATTGCCCCAATACGATTCAACCTGGGGATGAATTTGGGGATCACCATAGACTTCGGATGTGGATGCCTGAAGTATTGGACACCAACGATAGTTCGCCAATTCCAACATGTTCAACGTCCCCAATACAGATGTCTGAATTGTTTTTATCGCATTGTATTGATAGTGTGGGGGACTGGCCGGGCATGCAAGGTTGTAAATCTGGTCAACTTCGGCGGTGTATTTTTCCGTTACATCATGACGAACCAATTCAAAATTTGGTTGCCCCAACAAATGTCGTATATTATCCTTGGAACCTGTAAAGAAATTATCCAAACAAATAACTTCTTTGCCTTCGTTTACCAGGCGATTACATAAATGCGAACCAATAAAGCCCGCACCGCCTGTTACCAATACCGTTTCTGCCATGATACCCTTCTCTTGAAATTAAACCTATTTCACCGCGATGTTAAACCGACAAAGTGCATCTGTCAAAGGAAAAATCCTGTGTTATGCGTAATTTAGGTGGCAATACAACACCGGATCACGCATAATCGCCATCATTTGTCGCCAATCTATTTGATGCATAAATTCCATTGGCAAAACACCCTGGGCCAAATACCCATTGAAAATACGGGAAAATTCTTGTAAGAATTCAACCTTGAACTGGGGCGCGATGCGTTCCAAATTCCATGTAAAATCTTTCCACTGTTTAAACATCTTGTGCACCCACATCATAGAACGCTTGTATTCCGGATAATCGTTAAAGAAACGGTCAACTTCGGCAAATTCATCAAAAATAACACGAACCTTGTCTTTTGATTTAACGGATGCGTTTTCGTTATCCTGGCGATACAGATAGAACGCGTCGGTTGTTATAACCATACGTTCGGCCAAAGAAAAAGCCTTGAACGTAAAAGATACATCCTGGTAACTGGCGCCCGGGGTTTCCAAAAAGCGAACACCTGTCTTATTTAACCATTTACGATTATATATTGCCGACCAAATTGATGCGGTCGCCTGAAGCATTTGGGGATGTGTGCGGGCATTTATGACTTCGTAACTGTTGGCCCAATAAAAATTATTATCTTTATAAAGGGCGTTGTTGCGACTGTGCCAATTATACCATTCACACTTGGCAATGTCGGCATCATGCTTTTTGGCCAATTCGTACAAATTTTCGAACATTTCGGGACGTGCAATATCATCCGCTTCGACGATACCAATATAATCGCCGGTGGCGGCATCTATGCCACGATTGTATGTTGCACCCAGGCCCTGGTTTTCCTTGTGTATAACGCGGACACGTTTGTCACGTTTGGCATATTGGTCACAAATTGCAGGACACAAATCCGTTGATCCATCATCAACCAATATGATTTCAATGTTCTTTAATGTTTGGGATAAAATGCTGTCTATGCAGGGGCGAATAAATTCTTCTACGTTATATATTGGAACGATAATTGATACCTTGGGCATGTGTGACTTCCTGGGTTATGATTAATTTTCACCCACAGCTTTAGCATAAAAATTCGAATTTGTCACGATTATTTTAATTAACGCGATTGTTTCATCTGGCGCGTGTGCAATATTAACGCCATATCAATATCATCGCCGACCAACGCCGGTGACGTACAACGAACCGAGAAGGTTTGAGTGTCTGGGATTTGGTGCTTTTCACGAAAATAATAAAAGAAATCAACCCAGTTATGCGCATTTTTGCAATTCCATATGTAGTTAAAAAATATCGTCCCATTATCGGGCGTTAATATGTTGTTTGTTATCGGGGACAGTATTTGATTGTAAAAGTGATGTATTCTTTCTTCCTTGGGGGCAATGTTTGTGTACATATAATCAAAAATGTTTGACAGCATTACGACGTTATATTTTTTATTAAATACGGTCGGTACATATTCCAGTGGACAATGAACGAAGTTTATTCTTTCCGGTAACCGGGATGCCAATTCATCATATCTGGATTCAGATGATAAATACTGCAGATTTGAAATATCATAACATGGGTTATTGTGAAGGCAAAAATTTCCTAACAACCCTGATTTAAAAAAATGCATTAACCCAAAAGAAAACAGGGGTAATATCGGATTTAATATTTTTTCATTGTATATGGGTTGCCCATAGAAAAAATATTCCATAAAATCAGAATACTTTACATTCCGTATCATATGGGTCTTTAATTCAATCATATGTCTTTGATAAGAATTTATGTCAAAGGTATCGACATGTTTGGCACCGGCAAGGTATGCTTCGAACGCATGATCCCCCGATGCACCAACCGTCAACACATTACCATCACGCAAATTATCGCACGCCCCCAAATAACCAGATATATTTTCATTGGTAAATTGATATACTGCGGATTCATCCTGGAAGGCATAATTGGCGGGAATTTCAAAATCGTGGATTATTGACGTATTCATGTTTGTTTTTCCCCAAAGCTTAGCGTACATTTTGGGTTAAAACCAAAATCGCGTCGTGCGTAACATTTCGTCGCGAAGAACCTATGCAGTGCCCAGACACACGAAAATCTGGACAGGCGCAAAAATTCAATATATTGTTGGCAATATCAGACGCAAAGATGGTAGAACGGGCAAATTTGTTCGCGTCTTCGGCTTTGCTTGCTGCGCCATATATATATGAATAGCATATTCGACCGCCACGCTTTCTTAAATTATTTTCACATATTGGAAACAGGTATTGATTAAAGAACCTCAGAAAATCATGTGGTGCGGCCGCACAGTTGACCATACTCTCAGATATGTTAGATAACAAAATAACGTCGTATTGATGTTTTTTTATATCACCCCGCGCCACGTTATCAAGGCCGAGATGGTGAAAAACAGGGGGAACAGACAAAATATCGCGCAATTTATTATACATGGTTTCATCGCGCACGTATGAAATCATGTCCGTACGATAGTTTTCATGGGTCGCGCGATTACGATACCGCAGTGTAATATCACCGCCAAGGGTATGATACGCATCCATAAAAGCATGTAGCTTATGTGAAAAAAGAGGGTATATTGGTGCCAAAATTCGATTAGAAAAGAAGTCACGTTTACTGAAAAAAAAATCCATAAAATCCGAATACTTAAGATGCTTTATCATATGGGTCTTTAATTCCATAATGGGTTCTTGCAGTATATTTAAATCAAATGTTTCAACACTTTTGGCGCCCGCCAAATAGGCTTCGAACGCATGATCCCCAGACCCCGTAACCGTCAAAATATCGGCACCACGAATATTGCCGATTGCACGCAATGTACCCGCAACGTTTTCATTGGTAAATAAAAACACAGGGGCAATATCTTGATAAAAGCTGCTTGTATCTTGCATTTCACACAGAAAAATACCACAAATAGGAACATTGTCAACTTTTTTGTGTTGATAATATTTAATATTGCGATATAATGTTGGGCAAAGGTTTTCTATGAAAAATAAAGCAGTTAAAATTGGAATTATTGCGACAATTGTGCCACATATATTTTGCTGTGGGTTGCCGTTGGTGTTGGCTATTATTGGGGTTATTGCCCCTGATATGGCACATATGCATATATTGCCCCATTGGTTAGAGCCATGGCTGTTCGTATTTTCGGGCGTTATGTTGGGGGTGTCTTGGTGGATGGTTGGGCGCGATTGTGGGTGCGCGTGCAATCACTGTGATGGTGCGGCGTCACACAGAACACAAAAAATACTGTTGGGGATAATAAGCGTGGTATTTTTTATCAGTATTGTTTTGCATTTATTGGCGCACTAGATACAAATTACCATTAACCGATTTTATCTTATTTTATAACCGCGCCCTTAATCAGGGTTAAATCTTCTTTTATATCATCGATTTTTATTTGAAGCTGACCAATGCCCGTTTCCAATATCGTGGTGCGATTTTCAAGGGATGTTATACGACTGTCAAAGTGTTCATGTTCGGCAACGGATAAATCCTGGCGGGCGGCCCAATAAATCAGACCGCCGATAAAAACTATTAAAAACCAACTGTTGCGTAAAAAATCCAATGTTTTCATGATCCATCCCCCCTGCCCCGCGAAATCATGGTTTCGATGTGACGAACAAATGCGCGCTGGGATTCCGCCCAGCGCAATTCGTTATCGGTTACATTTGGGCCAAATGTTCGGCCATGGGTTATTGATTTCATATGCTGTAATACCCGTATGCCCGCGGGTGTCGAAAAACAACGGGCGTAATCATGTTCCGGTGTTGTCATAATTCCGTCCCCCCAAGCATACCATCCATCGCCGTCATTTGTGCAATAGGCGCAATATATTTTAATTCGGCATCACCGTTTAAATGAATAGGTTCGATTACACCACGACGCGATAAAATTTGTAATCCCCGGTCGCACAGCGGACGGATAAATTCATGCAACAGCCGCCCATACGTCGCCCCCAAAATCCGCATCATATCGGCATTACGGGCAACTATTTCTGTGGCCGTCATTTCTTTGTCAGACAACAACCCCAATCGGTCTGCCAACAACGCATGACGAATACGTTCGCGCAGGTCTTTTAATATCAACTGGGACACGTCAAAGTTGGCGCCACTGGTCAATGGGGTCAGCCCCGAAGAACCAACAGCCTTGGGTATTATTGCGCCGGGGGTTAGGTTAATATTCTGCAAATTAATTACGCCATCGTCATCCGCCATCCATATACCCGAAACGGCAATCGTCGCGTTTTTCAGAACCAATTCAACGACTTTGTTTGCGGTCTTGATATCGGGCAATGCGCGCAAAACCGGACCACGACCGTATAATTCGCCACTGGCCACAGACCAACGGAATATTATATACGGATTGGTTTCAAACGTTCCCGTTGCAACAATATTATTTTCAATATCACCACCAACGTCCAACCATGCGGTAAATTCATTATCAACCAGACTTTGTACCAATTTTAATGGTGTTTCGGGGTCTTGCTTAATCGTATCACGCAGATTTGAGGGCGGTGTCCATGTGGGATATTTTTCCATAACTTCACGTGCAGACATGGATGTGGTGTGAAATACCGCATTTGGCAATACGGCAATGTCCGACATCGGAATTGCGGTAAATGTAAATGCAGATGATGCCCCAATCGGAGATTCAGCCATAAATAAACACGCAGTTCCCAATACAACCAGGTCCATATAGCACTGATGTATCGTGGTGTAAAAATTTGAATCGTTCAGGTTTGCACGCAAAATGGCCGTCGCATAATCTGCATTTTGGGACAGGTCACTTTCACCGACCAGTTGCAACCACATGGATTCAGGTGGCGTTAACAATGTATAAATTGATGCCGCCAGGTTATCTGATGCATCCATTGCGGTTGCATCAAACAATGTTGCCGCTTCATCGTCGGCGGCCGGCATTGCATACCGTCGCGCCGCATCCCAACGGGCAATCCAGGGACCACGCATATCCAGGGCGCGTTTATACAGATTTTGTAAATTTTTTTGCATTTATTTTGTCCTTTTGGTTAATTAAACAGAAAAGTTTGTGTTCGCGGTAAAGGTTTTTATCATGTGACCCGATGGACGTACGATAATCGGGGGCTGGGCAATCGCGCCCGCCACCGCATCCAGACCATCATCGTGCGTACCATACGCGCCAACCGGCGTCCACCCCAACATTTCCGCCAACAGCGGCGTGTTTCGCACGTGCGTGTGGGCATGCAGGCGACCGGTGCTTAACAGGGGTTCTATGGCATCTAGTATGCGTTCTGATTTTGATTTCGTATTTTGAACGCGGTTTACATATATGTTCTGACCGGTGCGGGTGGCGCAATCGCGCATAATTTCGGGCAAACCGCCACCAATCCCATTTGTTTCAATCGTTATACGATTTAAATGACGTGTATGCATAAAATTCAATACCATGTCACATTGGCACGATAATGGAAACTGTTCGTTTTCAGACACGGTCAGATATAAAATATCGTGAATAAAAACGTTCCGGTTTTTATCATCACGATACAACAGGACACAGGCACTGCCGTCACGTTTACGTCGCCCGGTGGACGGATCCCAATATAGCGTGACGCCCGTAATCTGATGTGCGCCTATGCGCGCAGTATGCGTATCGAATTGGTCGTCATAAAAACGCAATCCGCCCGGATCCAATCGCGCACGTTCGGGTGGGACAAATTCCAACATCATTTGCGACATAAAATGGCGCGCGCCCACAATTTGGCGCAATTCATCGATTTTATCCAACGGATATAATTCGGGCCATGCGGGCGCGCCACACGCGTTAACTATCGGAATTTTCAACAATTTATATCCGCGCAAAAAAGGCGTTGAAAAAGCATTTTTTTCATATACCATTGGCATAGAAGTAAAGGAATTTGACATGGATTTTACCCCCAAAACGTTACCGACAAATCTGGAAGCCGAACAGGCCGTATTGGCGGCGGTGTTGATGAATAATCGCGCGTTGGAACGGGTGGGCGAATTCCTGAATCACACGCATTTTTCACACCCCGCGCACCAGGAAATATATAAACTGGCCGAACGGCAATTTGCCGCAGGCATCCCGTTTGATATTATTACCGCCAAGAACTATCTGGACCAACAAGGGGTTTTGGAGTCCGTGGGCGGTGTGGACTATTTAACCCAGTTATCTGGCGCGGGCGCAACGGTTGTTAATGTTGAACAATATGGACGCATCGTATACGAACACGCATTGCGACGCGACCTGATTGCACTGGGCCAAGAAATTACGGACAAGGCGTTCATAGAAGACCTGGACAATCCTGTGACGCGACAAATCGAAATCGCCGAACAAAAATTGTTTGATATGGCAACAACGGGGTCCGCGGAACGCGAAATTACTTCAATCGCAACAGCCTTGAAAAGTGCACTGGACGAAGCAGAAATTGCGTACAAGGCCGATGGGCAATTGTCAGGATTGACCACCGGGTTAAACGCATTGGACAAGTCAATAAGTGGGTTGCATCATTCCGACCTGATTATCATTGCGGGACGACCCGCGATGGGTAAAACAACACTGGCAATGAATATGGCATTTAATGCGGCCAACGCAATCGCATATGGGCGCGCCAATAAAAATTACAAGGGCGCAGTTGTGTTTTTCAGCCTTGAAATGTCGGCATCCCAGTTGGCGGCACGTGTACTGTCTTCGCAATCAAAAGTTCCCGCCAGTGCAATGCGCGAAGGAAATCTGACGGATGAAGATTTCTTGAAAATGTCACAATATTCGGCCGCAATCGGCAAGGTGCCACTGTTTATAGATGATACACCGGGAATGTCGGTCCCAATGATGCGAACACGTGCACGACGTCTGTCGCGTAAGCATGGCGGAATTGCGTTAATCGTAATTGACTATTTACAGTTGATGACATCACCCGGGGGAAAGCACAGTGATAACCGTGTTCAGGAAATTTCCGAAATAACCCGTGGATTAAAAATGTTGGCCAAGGAATTAGACGTCCCTGTTATCGCCCTGTCCCAGTTGTCACGAAGCGTGGAATCACGCGATGACAAACGACCAATGCTGTCGGATTTGCGCGAATCGGGTTCTATTGAACAAGACGCCGATATCGTTATGTTCACGTATCGTGAAGAATACTATTTGCAAAACCGTGATCCATCCGAACGCATATCAAATACAACAAATAATGCAATGGTTGAATCATGGCAAAAACGATATGAACGCGCCAAGGGCAAAGCCGATATTATCATAGGAAAAAACCGCCATGGACGCCCCGAAACCGTACGAACCGCGTTCTTTGGTGATTACAGTTTGTTCGATAACCTGGACGAGTTTGAAGCACGTGGGGATAACGAATTCGCACAGCCAGCGCCAACAATTTCCGCCGCCAGTATGGGAAATGACGCGGATTTTGCACCAACGGCAATTAATCCAGACGATATTCCAGATGATATGCCATTGTAATTTATAATTATTTCCTTGCGCCACGCAACTAAATTGACTATTATTTTGTCAAGAAATAATTATTTAGGAGTTTGCACATGGCCCAAGAAGAAATTATTTTTCCAAATAATATCCGTAATATCCGTTTGGCAAACGGTATGAAAATGACCGAATTGGCACGCCGGGCGGGATTGTCTTTGTCCGCGGTTTCCAAGATTGAAAAAGGGGTGCGACGCCTGAACCAAAAGCAATTGCTGAACATTTGCAATATCCTGGGATGTAAATTGTCCGACATATTCATCAAGGAATCTGATGATGTGGCGGGTCAATGGCAAAATGAAATCAAACGCCGTCTGAACGATAATGAAAATAGCGGGTTAAAGGTGTTCGGTAGTGGATTGCGCAAAATTCGCCAACAGTCCGGAAAAACAATCGCCCAGGCCGCCAAAGAAGCAGGTATGACACTGTCCGTTTATCATAAGATAGAGGTTGGCCAACGTGAAATCTATAAAAATGAAATTGAACCTTTGGCTAAGTCCTTTGCAATGGGGGCAGAAGACCTGTTTGATAAAATCGCAAACCTGTATAAATCGGGCGAATTGAATAAGCATATCAGCAAGGTCAAAGAACGTGTAAAATCCGTTCTGGTACCGGGAAATCCATTGTCCAGTATTGATATGCATGGTGGTTTGTATGGCGCAAAACTGTATGACAGTGCACGAAAAAAACTGGTACCGGTGTTCGGAACACCCGCAGGAAAATCGATTGCATTGAAAAAATCTGATAAAACAATGATTGTGGCCCCCATGACATTAGAAGGACGAGCGGGAATTTATGCCGTTGTGCCAAACACAAAAAGATTGGGCGGTTTTATTCCAGAAGGCGCTTATGTGTTTGCAGATGCTATGACCCCTGCAAAACCCGGAGATATGGCCGTATGCATTGATGCAGATTTTGATGCGTTGGATTCTGAAACCTTGGTTAACGCACAAATTGTCAGTGTTCGTCAGGATTCCAAAGGTAAAGTATATGGGCAGATTTCCAGTCCAGAAGAAAAAATAACCGGGCAAGTAATGCACAAGGTTGTTATGATTGTTATGGAATAATAACCTTTCACACATAGGAGAGAGATTAATATGAAGGCAAAAATCAGAACAACCGCACAAAGATTGTTGAACCTTTATCGCCAGGAACATGTTATTATTGGTGGTTGGACCGTTATTAATCCCATATTTATCCAAGATGCAACCGATGATGTCATTGCCGAATTACGCGATATGCCGGCGGGAAAAAACCTGGTCCAACACATTGAAAATCTGCGCACAGGGAAAACACCGATGGATTCAATCGAACGCGAATTGTTACCGTATGGCGGAATGATGACGGATACCATAACTTCAATAACATTAACCGGGGCACAATGGCGCGAATTGCAAGAAGGGTTGGATGCTTTTACACCAGACCAACGTGGTTTGGATATGTTTATGTCGTTGCCGGTTGTACGCAAATTCGGGGAAGAGTGGCCCGTAGCGATTCAATCTGTGTTGGGGACACGTCCACAATTATTGGATAAGTGGAAGGTCGTCAAACAAACATACGATGCGTACAGACTGTGGAATACGGCGAACGAAATTATATCCAACCCTATATCTGAACGAACACGCGCCCAGGTTCAGGCCGACATGCCAGAATACGAAACATATCTGCCAATGTTCGGGGGCGCAGGGACGGAATTGTTGGAAAAATTGCGTACATTTATCAGCAGCATTAATTAATCTGTGTCCGACGTACGATATATTGTGTCATGTGTATGTGGCGTACCAATATAAATCATCGTTCCTGTCGGTGATAAAATGAAATCTAGTTCCCGTAATCTTTCACGCAGGTTTTCACGCTTTTGTGCGGTGTTGGTTGTATTTGGAACCTCGACATCATCACAAATGATTAAATCGGCACGCATGCCCGTTATATTACCATGTATCCCCTGGCAGATGACGGATGGTTCCCTAATACCAATTGGTCTGTTTACAGTAATGCGCCCAGAAGCCCAATCTTTCTTGTTCGTTGGCACAAGTTCGTTGCACCACGGATGGTTTTCCAAGATGTGGCGCACGTGCGATACCATACGAGTCGCCAAACTGTTTTCTGCTGATAATACTAAAATTCGCGTTTCAGGATGCATGTACAAAACACATGCCACAAAAACACCGACAACAGTTGATTTGCCCGAATGACGAAACGCCATCAGCAAACCACGATGCGGTGAATTTGTCCAAACGTCAACCAGAAATTCCATAATGCGCCTGTGATGCGCGGGGGTCTTGTACCCCAAAATCCGATTCCATTGGTCCAAAAATTCATAATACCCCATAGTCATCAGCATTTTCGTTTGGTGCGCTTTCGGTTATATAGCCATAATCATTTATTAATTTTGGCAATGCGTTTTCCAATACCCCCAACAAATTACGATACAACCCCAATACAGCCCCACCAGATAACTTGTCTTCGATGACAGTATGTGTGTAATCAATTAATGATTTAATTTCATCATGGCGATTAACCCATTCGGCCAAATCAATGTCGATACTGTGCAAATCACGAAATGCAGATAACAAAAAATTAAAATCTGCATTTAAAATTTCGGGATCTATTTTTTGGGTTGGCTGATAATCAATTGTACGCGATAGAGATATTTGGCGAAATATATCAATCTTGGTATCCACATCGGGCGCAATATCAAAAACAACGTTGCCACCGGAAAAATCAGAATTTGGAATTACAGAGTACGCCACTCCTCCTTCATCAATATTATTATTTATTGCAACCCGAACATCCGCCGTTTGAAAAAAAGGAAAAGCAAAGGCAAATTCTGTTGTTGCACCATCTGCCACATAGGATATTTTATACATTTTTATTTTCCCCCTGCCCCGCGATTAACCAACCAAATTATCAAATCGTGATAATATCGATTTTAATAGATTGGGTTTAGATGTACGGGTTTGTTTTAGCTTGGTTAAATTTTCACGACGTTTTTTATCATATGGCGCAGATGTTTCGTGTTTTAAACGACGCAATACCGCACCTTCGGTTATGCCAGCCCCAGACATACCAGTGGCGCCGTACTTTGCACGTTGTGTGGCCAGAACTTTTTTTATTAAATTTGTTTTTTCTATATCGTCTGATGCCATCTGTGCAAGGATTTCTTTGCGCTGTGATTTTGTCTGATTTTTTGATTGCTTATAATCCAATATTTCTGTTACATCTGATACAAGTTGTCCCATATTTTATCCTTTGTTTGTGTTGATTGTTATACCGAATACCAACCATGCATAGTTACCGACAAAATGGTTATTGGTTGCGGGTCTGTGCCATGTATCGTCCATGGGGCACTGATACAATCATGGATGGTGCCTAATAAACTAACCGCAACATCGCCACAAAAACCAACTGAATTGGGTTCGTATATTTCGTTCGGCAATGTTATGCGATGCGAATTTATGTTCAGCGATTTTGTATTTAATACACGTGCACCGATTTTACGCAAGCGAACACGTGTGGCATTATGGCCCGATGAACGTAGTGGTATACCCGATGCCGTAAACGAAAAATCATATTTATCACAATCGCGTAATGCAGCGGAATCAAAGTATTCCAGGAACACGACACCATTTCGCAAAATCGCAACATATGTTTTCCCAGCGCACACAGACACGGATAAGAAATGTCCCTGTGTTGTATATGTGCACCATGCCGATATACCCAATGATGAATTTTTATTTAATACCGCCATTACCCCATCACTGCGCACAACATACAGTCTGCGGGTTGCGGAATTGTATGCCATGTCGATGGGACTGTGTACAATATGCTTGGAAAATGCGGACAAGTCGTTTGCGTGATAGTTTTCACCCAATTCGTCCAACCCCAATTCGCGAATATCATGACCATTGGCAGAAACAAAAATGGTTGAACCCTCGATGGTTTGTGGGGGCAGATTATATGTGGCATAAGAGCCAACCGACGTATGCTGTTTTATATCAACCGCAGAAGGTGTCAAGGGGGAATTAGATATCACCCATTCGCCAACGTTTGTTAATATTTGCAGATTATCTCCACTGACAATTGTACAGATATGTTGGCGCCGTTGCGACATTAATGATACAAATATTGCTTCGTCATCCAACCCTGTTCCTATATCAAAATTATTATGACGACCAACCTGGGACATCCAAATTCCCGATGGCCAATCGCGCGATCCACCAAAAACCAATCTATCCTGATGAAAGGTGATACTGCATGGCCAACCACGACGGGCACCGAATGCGGCTTCGCGCCAATCGCTTACCGGATTGGACGGGATGGAATACGTGCCATTTGTATATGCGATAATTTGTGTTGGCGATATATATTCATGGATAATCCATTGTTTATCCAACAAATATAGCCGCCCACCCACGTTATCTTGTGTCCAAAAATCTGAATTGGTTGTAAATGTTGCATAATTATTCCCAAGGATGTTGGACGTAACGGTTATTGCGACATCTGATGCATCATCAAACGAAACAAAGGGTATATGCAAGGTCATATCTGAATCATTTCGTGCGAATGCAAATTCAGAAAGATAAAATCTGTCGTCCGATTTACGTAAAACCTGGGGGATGAAATCGGGGTGCACAAATATCATTGTCCCAAAACGTTGGGCATACTGAACATGGGCCAAATCTTCATACGCCCATGGCGTTATTAAATCTTGAAACATTTCATCATTGCAATAGACATACATATGACCGTCGGTTAATGCAATAAGATATTCTTTGCCATCAGATACAGAAAACGATATTAGACGCGCGCAATCCGATAATGCGCAAACCCTATGTAATCCCGAACGTCGTGACACCCCCCCACCCGACAACACATCCATGTTTTCAAGTTTTGACAAACCGTTTATATTATCATAAGCATAAAATTCCGGGGCAACTTCACCGTTTGCAAATGAATTTTGTGTTTTAATAAAATCTGCCATTATTATATCCCCTAATAAATATCTAATAACGTGAATTGATTAATGAAAAATCATCCAATGCAGTATTTATGGACATTGTACTGTCTATGAATTTGGCGGTTTGTAATTCAGATTCGTATAATGCGGTTAGCATACGAAATATAGTCTGGTCCCCCAGTAACGGAATACAAAATTCAACGGCCAATCGTGTTGCCGCCAACGATACAAAATAAGATGGAAAATTTTCCGGTGATGTGCGAACGATTGCGCTAATTGTAACGATTTCATCATCTGATAGAATACGATTCCCGATTATTCGACCAGATGCACTTAACACACGTAATACATTTGACGGAATTAAAAAATTACCGTCTGTATTCTTGGTCAGTTTTATTTCAGACATCGCAAAGCGCCATGGATGGATACTGATTAAAGCGTCCATGACCGGATCAAATAATGTGCGTGATAATTTTGCGGATGCAACATCATCAGATAAAGATTGAATTGGTGATTCGCCCAATTTTAATAATGCCATGGAACATAAATCTATTTTCGTAAGCATTTTTATCCCCTTTATGATTAAGGCCGGCAGATAATACCGGCCCGCTTAAAAAAAATATATATTATGCCAATGCAACTGTTGTCACATTCAGTTCTGTGACGTTTATCTTCTTAATCGCCGTATTATCCGATGCGTTAATGATAATAATATCGCCGATATTCATTAATGTTTTTACACTGTTAAAATAACCGTTGGCCGCAACAGTTGCCAATGTTTCGGATGCACTGCTGTAATGCCACAATGTAAATCCGTTTGCATATGCGATGACAGATAAATTTTTATTCTGAAAAGCCATATGTTTCTTCCTTTTGGTTTTATGATTATATTGCGAGATTATTATGCAGATGCCACATCAGAACATTTGACACGAACAATTCCGTTCCCATCAATCAGAACGGCCCCCTGGGACATGCTGTTACTGATAAAGTGGGCGGCACGTTCGCCATGCCATGAAATATCAGTCTTAACTTCCTGTCCACAGGCATGACCAATACTGGATGCATGATAGATGAAACAATCGCGATTAGAATCACTGATTGGCAGACCGTTATGCAATACCCACGTGATGCCCAACCATTTACGCGATTCGAAACCATTTAACAATGGCGTATCAGAAACGTAATCGGCGGATACAAATTCATCCATAGACAACAGTTCATTCCACTGATGCACACCAACAACGGCAAAGCGACGCCCATCATCGGGAACATCATTTGTGTTCAATATTTCCAATGCAGACAAAACTAAATCCTTGGTCAGTCCAGTCGTGTAATCCCCGACGTTTTCAGTTGCGCCACCCATTGCAGAAATAATCAATTCATCGGTTTTACGCCCCAATGCATACGCACCGGCCGATGCAACAACACGACGTTCGTCAATATTTGTTTTTAATTCATCCAAACTGTCAACCCAATCCCCGGCATAATAATCCATTAACATACATTCAACCGGTTCATGGTTCAAATTCATAACTGGCACAATACCATGACGTGATTTGGTACTGGCGGTGCCACGACCAACCTTTTGAAAAGTAGTAGACGTGCCAACAACACCCGATTTGCTGCGAACAGTTGACCGCAGTTTTGTACCGGTTTGCTGATATGCTAAATGAACGTCGGCCTCGAATTGTTTCACAAAAACATTATCTATTGAAACAGACATACAAAATCCTTTGGTAAAAAAAATTAATTAATGCTGTTATAAAACAACATGCATAAAATTTTGTATTTTGGTTATGCAACTTAATGCGCCAGAAATACAAAAAATAAAAAAATGGGTCCACACCAATGCGGATTATCCACAAAAAAATATCAGTCAGACTGTGCACGTTTATCTGACTGATACTGTTTTAAGTAAAAACCCCGCAAACGCGGGGTAAGGATTAAATTATTTTTTCTTGCAAGTTTTTTTTGCACATGCCTTTTTTGCAACTGGTTTTGCTGCTACTTTTTTCGCAGGCGCTTTCTTGGCAACTGGTTTTGCCGCAGCTTTTTTCGCAGGTGCTTTCTTGGCAACTGGTTTTGCCGCAGCTTTTTTTGCAGGTGCTTTCTTGGCAACTGGTTTCGCAGCTACTTTTTTCGCAGGTGCTTTCTTGGCAACTGGTTTTGCCGCGGCTTTTTTTGCAGGCGCTTTCTTGGCAACTGGTTTTGCCGTCGCTTTTTTTGCAGGTGCTTTCTTGGCAACTGGTTTTACGGCTACTTTTTTCGCGGGTGCTTTCTTGGCAACTGGTTTTGCCGCCGCTTTTTTCGCAGGCGCTTTCTTGGCAACTGGTTTTACGGCCTCGACTTTCTTTGCAGATCTTTTAAATAAAAATCCCATCCTTTCTCTCCTTTAAATAAAGTTTTTTGGACAGAACAAATCCGTTTTGTTCTTACTTTATATTTTATCATGAAATATGAATATTAGTAAAGAAGAAAAGTTATTTTTTTCTTTATGAATACAATTTTTTAAATCCATTTTCTATTTTACGAATGTATTCAACATCGCCATCACGCCAATATTTTGGGTCGCGCATCATGCGGCGCAAATCGGAATCTGTTAAATTTTTTGTTTCGTTTGCTTCTGTTTTTATGTCGGGTTCAATTGATTGCATCATACGATATATGCCTTGGATTCCCTGGGGTGTGGCGCACATTGCTTCAAATGCATCACGTGGTAAAAAACGTTGTCCAAATGTATTTATTGCATTTAAAGCCTGATTCATTTTTTCATCACCACCAAAGAAATTTTTTAATTCATTTATTGCGTTTGCTTCATCACGCACAGAAAATAAATCAGAAATAATTGGTGATAAAAATTCATTCGCAATATCATAAATTTTTTCAACCTGAGTATTCGTTAATCCAATTTGAAAAAATTTTTCACGCAAATTTTCATCGTCATATAATTCATGTGTGGGATATTCTGATGGATGCGCGGGCACTCCAATCGCACGATTAAATTTTTCGTGTACAGATGCATCAGAATCCGATGTCGGGATCGTTACCATTGTGCCAATCTTTTTTTCTAATTCTGTATATGATTTTATCAATGCAGGTGTGTTTACTGTACCATCTGTATTTAAAAATTTTTCTGGAATGTTATCCATTTTCTTTTCCTTTGTTTTCATTTGAACGACGCAAGAAATAAATTCCTGCCAATGTAAATATTGATTGCAACGCAACAAATAAGTCTGTGTCACCAACAAGGTATGCACCAATCGCAGACAATATGCCCGTCACAGAAATTATATATGTGCGACAGCCTGACAAATATCCACCACGTATTATCCGTTTCATTTTTTTCCACCTATAGATAAAACAGTATATCGTCTATGTCCGCAATGTATCCACGCGCACGGGCCCAATCCGGCATTTGATTCGCATAATGAAAACGTGTTGCACCAAAGCAACAGTCCCCCAATCCACCACGCAGCATACGGCGCGCCACACGCAAACACATTTGAAATGCACGATTGTTTGGACAAACGCCCAACATTTCATGACGCGGGGAATTTTCCGATAATGCATCGAAAATATTTTTATCCGTAATTATGTATTCAATATCAAGTCCGGATTTTTCAGAGATATTTTTTATCATTGATATAAAGGCTTCGACACCGGCCAGGGATCGCCCCCCCGATTGCGCATACGCAACACGCGCAATTTTATACGCCAACCCCATGGACGTATCCGGATTGTTTATTAAAGTCAGTTGCATGTTCCCCCCACAGATAAAAAAATACCCATGTAAAAACATGGGTAAAAAAATTCCACATCAAATGTGGATACAACTTGTGCTGTTTATGCCTTGTATTGTAACATATTTTTAACAAAATGTCAAGGATTTATTTTTTACCCCCACGAAATCCGGGGTGTTAAACGCTTATTTCATCGCCATAGACCAATAAATAGCGCGTATCACGGCGCAGCACCAAAGCCCCGTTTTCATTTATTCCAACCAATGTTGCGATTTGTCCCTGGTACCGGACGGGACAATTAATGCATGACGCCAAATCCAACCAACGTTCGCGCACGGTGCGAAAATCCGCACGACGCCACCTGTCCAAATTTCGCATCAAACGATTTAACAAGGATTCCAGTGGGACTTCGGAAAAATTATCCATTTTTATTGTTTGGTAACGATCCACGGTTGGATTTGACTTTACATTAATCCCAATTCCGATGATAACAAATCGCCCCGAATATTCAATCAGGCACCCCGCAATCTTTTTACCATCGACCAAAATATCGTTGGGCCATTTTATAGTTGGACCAATTCCAAACGAGGCAATTGTTTCCGCAATCGCCACCGCCACCGCATAGGATATGCGCGCATCACGTTCGGGACAATCGAATATAAAACTGACATACAAATTACCATGGTGCGAAACCCACGCACGACGAAAACGACCACGGCCAGCAGACTGGGCCAATGCCCAAATGGCGGTATGGTCCGATGCGCCACCACGCGCGATTAATTCATGGGCGTAATCCTGGGTACTGGGGATTTTGTCAAAAGATATCAATTTATAATTTGCCAATTTTGTATACCCCATCTGAATTCTTGATAAAGTCGCGCCCATATTTTTGACGCAGTTGGTATATTGCCGTATCAATGGTATGTGTCGTCACATCCGGCGCAAACCCCAAGACAGCCCGCAAATCAGATGAAGACAAACCACCCGTTTTATACAGCAATATTATTATTTGTGATTGCAAATGCGATAATGATACATGACGACCAAAAATTTGTACAAGTGTATTTTCCATATCCATAGCGGACAATATCAACGACTTTAATTGCAGTGGCGAAATAATGTCAGCAACGGGCAATTCATCAAAATTCACATCCATAGCACTTGGCGCGTCCAAAACAGTCGCCCCAAAATCCGCCAAGATTTGTCGCCATATTTTATCGGATGCAAAAATACGAACGCCATTTAGCATATGTTTATATTAGCGAACATTACCATTATTGTCCAATAAAAAACCACCTATTCAGGCGGTTTTTTACATATAATTACCTTGTCTCCTTTGGAACATTAACAACAATTTTACCCCCCTGGCCTGTTTTAATCCACTCTAACACAGCAATTCTGCCTTCTATATGTTTTCTATCTTGCTCGTTATCTAAATTCAGTTCCTTTAACAGCCGAATAGTATTATCTATTGATTGAATAATTTCGTCGGTAAGAACCTTGTTTTTTAGCATAGTTTTCTCCTTCGGTTAAGATTAACGAACTCGTGCAACCCCTTGTTGCTTTAATGACATAGCTAGATATTTTGAACCTCCTCCAATATGCTTATTAATTCTATGTGTCTTGGGCTTATAACTTGGTTTCGAAACAGAGAATCCCTTAGAGCTATATGTTATCTCACCCTCATCATCTGCATCTATCAAATCTGATACGGGAATTTCGTATGTTTCCCCATCAGGAGATTCATAAATAACCGTTTCCGCATTCGCCGGAACTTCAATAGTTCCGCGGTTCTCTGGTTTATAATTTGTATTATTCAAACTGTCGTATGCATCCCAATCAATTTTGGCCCCAGAATCATTTTTCGTATCATCGCTATTTCTTCCAAACCACCCCATATAATACGTTATAGAGAAACTTTTTGTGTTTAACGCTTTTGATTTAGAATTTTTAAGTGTATAAGGCATCACAAAAATCATGTTAACTCCTTTGGTCTATACCGCCATGATAATACGGCATTTTATATTCTTCAATAAAAAACCACGGCATGTACATGCCGTGGTTTGGGGTGTCGAAATCCGTATCAGGTTTAATCACGGGCGCCGTCGGTGGCACCGATAAACTTGGTAAAATCCGTTATTTTTGCACCGGTGGATGCCAAAATTTTGGAAATACTGTTCGTTGATGGCCAACGGGGTTGGCCTTCTTTGGACCAACGCTTGGATTTATTAAACGTTGTTGGATCCAGACCGCTGCACTTGGCCAATCCGGAACAAGACATACCATGTTCGGTTGCAAAGCGTTCAATGGCGTGCCAAACTTCTTCGTGTGTCATTATTCTCTCCCTGTTTCTTTAAAAACACATACTAGAACAAACATCATGTTATCTAGTATATGTTGATTTTATTCCAGTTCAGCGCGCGTTACAAGCAGTAGCATTTCCTAGGAATATGGTGACAAAAAAGAAAATATTCACGACACAAAAATTTTTTTTGACAAAAGTCTTGACAAATCGTTTTTTGTATACTATATTTCGATTCGTCAGAGGGGACAAAACCTGATGACCAGGTGCGAAAGTATCTGTGGGGACCAGAGGTTCAGACTCCCTCCTACATTCTCTCTCCTCTGGACTCTGGGACCCCAGAAGCAAGTTTAGAGTGCCCAATTTCTTTTTCTCCTTTCCTTCCTTTCGGGGCACTCGGAAATACCGCCGGCAACGGCGGTGTTTTTTTGATAAACCTGGGCGCAAGAATCAAACCACAGGATGACAAAGCGGAAAAATATAACCTGGGTCCCGGTGTCAAGCACCGGGATGACAAGTGGATGTATGACCTGGGTCCCGGTGTCAGGCACCGGGATGACAAAAGAGAAAATACGACCGCGGGATGACAAAGAATGTAAATGGGTGGCGGTTTTAGGTGTCAATCCCATAACAGGTTTGTGTGCCACCCGCAGATGTGGTCAATTCAAAGATCCCATAGGTATCCGATGACATTGGTTTGGTAAATCTGCACGCGGTGATTCCGGCCACACTGCTGTTAACGGTGAACGATGTATTACTTAACGCATAACCACCAACCGATGTTCCCGCAACAGTTGGGCATGTATAGCAACCATTATCCCCGGCATATATCAAATAATCTAAACTTTGTGTGGCGCCGGATGCACAACTGTAATCACGCGAACTGTTCCGGGGGGTTGCACATGCAATTTTTTGGGTTAATTCCGGATTAAACACATCAAAGGTGCGGCTGCCATCCGCGGCATTTAACGTATCAACATTATCCATCAAATCGTTATTGATTGGGTAAACATTCCCAAAAACAGCCCCAACCATTGGTACGCGTATCATGTGACAACCACTTAATCCGGTATAAGAATTGTAATCAAAAGAGGTGTACATTGTTGCACTGTTTGTGCACCCTTCGTATGTGTAACAATAAAACACATCGCGCACCACGGCGGGCCAATTAGAACTGCTGCCGTTACCAATACCCGTTACCGATGTACCGGTACAAAAATCTTTACCCTTGCCTTCATATTGTTCGCAAGAACTGCCGGTATAAACCTTGTCTGCGGTGGTATAAAAACACGGGCATACATCCGCGCCACGGCCGTCGCCACTGTATGAAAAACCATAACTGCCCGGGCTGTGTCCGGTCGGGGTATATTGACAACAACCAACATTGGTAAATGTACTGCTGCTGCGCGAATATGCCAATGGTGGCATATCGGTAACCCAACCAACGGAAGTGAATAATATACGCTGCGATGAATCAGCATCTGCGAAACGTTCGGTTGTTATCGGACTGTAGCTGTCCTGTTGAACACGAAAAACACGGTTTGATACAAGCACCCCGGTATACTCAGAAGAATTTCCCGAGACGGCGTTATAATCGATAATCATTGGCTGTTCAAGATCGTTGCCAAAATTTCTCCACACATTGTTCCATCTTGAATCCACGGTGGCATTTGAATTTGTTTTGGGGTTCAAATTTACCCAACCAACGTACCATGCCGCACCGGTGTAAACGGTGATTGTGTATTTATCATTGCCCAATGTGAATGTTTTTTCATAATCAAAATGTGGCGCGGATTCGGCACGATCCGTTGTCAAAAACGCCGTAAACGCAGATAAAATTGTCCCCATGCACCGGATAAAATAACGTTTCAAAAATTCCCCCTTTCTTTCAAAAAAACCGCATTGTTGGTCAAAGCGGTTGGAGGTTCGAAACTATTATAAGGAATAGCGGGTTTATTCAATGTATTCACCGCCCTCCAACCCGTGGTTGGAGTTTCTTTCATCGTAAATCGATGCCTTATAACGGGTTTCGACGCCCCATCGCAACAAACATCATTGCGACGTTATTATCATAAAAAAATCATGCATTATTTTCAACAACAAAAATTACATAAAATTAATCGGATTCACATCTATCTTAATCCGAATATTGGCGGGCGTTTTTATTTTGCCCAACCAACGGGATACAATTGGTTGCAGCCCCGCGGACGCACCACCTGCAATTAAAAAACGCATGCGATACCAATTGCGTATCTGATATACCTGGGCCGTGATGGGGCCCATTATTCGGGCACCGTTTACAACCGGCGCAACGGCCGCCAAATCGGCACAGTAACGTTGTAAAACAGATTCACGTTGCCCTTCGATAATAATTGCGATTAATTGGCCGTATGGGGGCATTTTCGCCATGCGACGGGCCGCCATGTCGCCCGCCATAAACGAATCGCGATCACCCGCACATATCGCCGTTAAAACGGGATGTTCGGGCTGATATGTTTGCATCAAAACACGCCCCGGGAATTCACCACGACCGGCACGACCGGCGACCTGGAACAACTGTTGAAAGGTGTGTTCGGCGGCACGAAAATCGGTGCCGAACAACCCCATATCGGCATCAACCACACCAACCAATGTCAGATTCGGAAAATGATGACCCTTGGCCAGGATTTGGGTGCCGATAACAATATCTATTTCGCCCGATTCCATTTTGCCAACCAATCGTTCCAACGCCATGCGCGATGTGATAATATCACTGGACACCAATGCGGTGCGTGCGGTGGGGAAACGAACGCCCACCTCTTGCTGAATCTTTTCCAGACCCACACCACGCATGGATACATCCGCCCCACAATCAGGACACGCTTTATTTAATGGTGCGGTGCGACCGCACATATGACACAACAATTTTCCAACACGCTTGTGATATGTCATACCAACACTGCAATCCGGACAGGTCGCCGTCCAACCACACCCCTTGCATTGGGTAATCGGCGCAAAGCCGCGACGATTAATAAATAACATTGTTTGACGCCCCGCCCTGAGTGTTTCATCAATCGCTTCACACAGTGGCGCAGATAAAAAACCCGTCTGTTCGACGTTATCGACAATATACGTCGTGGGGCGATTTTCACGCAAATCAATCGTTTTAATTTCGGGTAATTGCGCACCACCAAAGCGCGACTTCAGACACAATCGCGTATATTTGCCCGCGTTTACATTTTCCAACGTTTCCGCCGCCGGTGTCGCGGATGCCAATACAACCGGAAAATCTGCAATCTTGGCACGTAAAATTGCCATGTCGCGGGCGTGATAGTTGCCCATATCTTCCTGTTTATAAGACGTATCATGCTCTTCATCTATTACAATCAATCCCAAATCCATCCACGGCAGAAACAATGCACTGCGCGTACCAACAACCATTTTTATTTTGCCCCCCAACACCCCACGCCAAATTTCACGACGGCGGGCGGCGGTCAGATTACTGTGCCAAATTACGGGGGGGGCACCAAAACGCGCGGTAAAACGCGACATAAATTGCGCAGTCAGGGCAATTTCCGGCATCATTAACAAAACCGATTTACCAGATTGATATGCGCGCCACGCAGAATCAAAATACACCTGGGTCTTGCCACTGCCCGTTATGCCATCCAACAGGTGTACAGAAAAACCACCCTTGGCAATCGCATTTCCAATTTTATCCGCGGCAATACGCTGTTCCGGATTTAATGTGACAGAGCCCGAATCCGTATAGGTATATGAAAAATCGTCCGCGTGCTTTTCGCGAACATCACATGAAATTAATGCCTGGTTCTTAATCATGGTGCGCACAACCGCACCCGATACATGTGAAATGTTTTGTATGTCTGATATTGTCATGGGATCGTTATCATTTGATGAAAACGCATCCATTACCGCCATACGATTTGCCGTCATGCGGGCCGATGTGTCAAAATTAAATGAATACAACTGTTCCATGCGGGGGGGCGAAAACGCATCGGGAATATTTACAATTAAACGCAATACCATACCGGGCGGAATTAATGTCCAATCGGACATGCGTTTAATCCACTGTAAATCTGTAATGCTCAATTTGAAATCGTGTACCGTGGATATATTCTTGATTTTTTCGGGGGGCAAACCGCCATCCCCCAATCCCCAAACAATGCCAACACATGGGCGATTCATAACACTTACCGATACAAAGGCGCCAATGTCCGCCGGCGCGGTCAGACGATAATCATATCCCGCATTTGGAATATTAGATATCAAGACTTTGACAATTGTACCAGAATTAAACATGGTCATAAAATACTTGTTTTTTTTATAAAATTCAATACCATTTATATCAATTTATTCTAAGGGAGCAGTTGTATAATGTGGCGATTGTATTTCGAAGTTTGTGATTTCTTGGCCGGATTAATTCCAAATCGTAAATTACGCGAAAAAATTAGACGCATTGACCTGTATGATTATCGCAAAAAATACAATGCGCTGCGGGGGGCCCTGCAAAATGCAGAATTTAAACACGTGCGCGTTATCAAAGGTGGATGGAACATCGGATTTATTGTTGATAATAAGTACGTGTGCAAAATTCGCAAGCACTTTGACCGCGAAATACCAACCGAAAAAATTATGCGCGAAAAACGTATCACGGATGCGTTTGCAGATATCGTGCCACTGAAAATATTAAAAATAGATATTTTAAATGCAGATGGCTATACCTTTTATAAATACAACTTTATCCCGGGCAAGAATTTAAATCGCATGCCACTGCGAACAATCGTAAAATACAAAAAACGTTGGGGGAAACAAATTGCCGGGTTTATTAATGCCATGCATAATACAAATCCCGAACAAATTGAAGATTTAAAAGATGGAAATGGCGATGGTTGGAACCATAATGATATATGCAATAATATTATCGTAAATAAAAAAACAATGAAAATTGTCGGAATTATAGACTGGGAATATTCCGGTTGGGGAAAGCTGGAAACAGAACTGGAAAACTGTGTGCAATTCTCTGAAAAAATGCGCAAATCCGGTATAGGTGATGAAATTCGGCGCGAATACGAGAAGTTACGAGCCAAGGCTTGACAAATTATATTTTTGGGTTATGATGTAATCATAAATAAAAAAAGAGGACTTTATGCCAAACACATGCAAACACCCAAAAAAGAAGAGCGCGGTCGTTTCAGGACAGCTGAACCAATATGCGCGCAATATTTCAGAACATGTTATCGAAACATACGGCGGTTCATACCAAACATATGAAGAACTGGGCGATTCGTGGCGCACATGCTTTGCATATTCCCAAGAGATTGAAAACTATGCGTTGCGTGAAACAAAATTGTATATCCGAATGTTGGATCTGCGCAATGGTATGGCAAAGGATCCCAACTTCTTGTATCCGCTTATCGATTTGATTTCACAATATTTGGCCGAATACACCGTCAGAAAAAATCCAAATCAAACCAAGGAAGCAGAATACGAAAGACTGCAACAACTGTTATGGGATGAAAACCAATATATCAGGAAGTTGTTAATGCACCAGGCCGCAAAACGATATTCTGTGCAAACAGCCCCGCGCAGAAAGCGCAAAAACAATGACAAAAAGGTCGTTGCGCGTGCAATAAACAATTATAAAATAGAACAAAATATTTTGTATGAATATGTCAAAGTTTCGATTTATACGAAGAAAAAGTAAAATATAAAACACTAGACAATCATGTCAATGTCTGCGTCGGTTCCGCCGGCGCGGTTTATTATTATGTCGGGCGAATACTGGGTACGAAACCACGTGCGTTGACGCTTGGCATATTGGTTGGTTTTGGTTATCCAATTTTTTATACACTCGTCCCGGGACAGTTCACCACGAATAAACTTGCATAACTGGGATGCGCCAATCGCGCGGTTTTCATCCCAACCAGATTCAATAACCCGCCCTGCTTCGTCCATGGCGCCACCAGATAACATTTCCGGAATACGCGATGCGATACGTTCACGTAACACACTGACATCGGGATTGATTAAAACACGAAACGCATCGGGCGCAACCGCACCAACGCGTTGGACGGTTTGAAATTCCGTTATATGGTGACCGGTTTGAAAAAACACCTCGAGCGCGCGGGAAACACGTTGGGGATCGGTTGCAGAAAAATCCGCCGGCAACAACTGTAACGCCCCAGATAAATCGCGCGCAACCATATCGCGGGCGCGGATGCGGTTTTCGTCCGAAATGTCCGGCATCGGCGAAATACCGTGAACCAACGCATTGATATAATACCCCGTCCCACCTACAAATATTGGCGTACGCCCCGCCGCGTGCGCCGCCATATATTCTGATTGCGCCAATTTTAAATAATCCATAACCGATATTTGTTCCGATAATGGCAATATGGAAAACAACCGATACGGAATACCGTCTATATTATCCGCGATTTCAAGGCCTGCAAAAGGACTGGCCGAGATATTTTCAATTCCGCGGTATATTTGAACGCTGTCACAATTTATTATGGTGCCATTGATACGGCGCGCCAGACGATGGGCAAATTCTGATTTACCCGATGCGGTCGGACCGGCTATGATATATGCACTGCGCTTCATTTGGCGTTGATTATAGTCAAATTATCCCAAATGTAAATAAAATATTGTAAATTTGAAAATTCTGGTGCTATGATGAATTTGTCCAATTAAAAAAACGAAAGGAAATATTTATGTCAAAATTGAGAGTAGCAATCAATGGTTTCGGACGCATTGGGCGCTTGGTATTACGTGCGGCACTGGAATCAAAACGTGATGATATTGAATTTGTGGCGGTAAATGATTTGGCGCCGGCGGAACAAAATGCGTACTTGCTGAAATACGATTCTGTGCACGGAAATCTGCCAATGGACGTCGAATTAAAAGACGGGTATATATTGGTTGGCAATCAAAAAATTAAGTGCATTTCTGAACGCGACCCGGCAAACCTGCCATGGGGTGAATTGAATATAGATGTCGTTATGGAATGTACCGGCATCTTTACTGCGGCGGACAAGGCACGCGTTCATCTGGACGCGGGGGCCAAGCGCGTGTTGGTATCCGCACCATCGGCGGGCGCAGATAAAACAATTGTGTATGGTGTTAACCAAGATACACTGACCGCAGATGATTTGATTGTTTCAAACGCATCGTGCACAACAAACTGTCTGGCCCCGGTGGTCAAGGTGTTAAATGATAAATTTGGTGTTTTGTCGGGATGGATGACAACCGTTCATGCATACACGGGCGACCAACAATTATTAGACAAGAATCACAAGGATTTTCGTCGTGCACGCGCGGCAAACCTGTCCATGATTCCAACCAGTACGGGCGCAGCCAAGGCAATTGGATTGGTATTACCTGAATTGGCGGGCAAACTGGACGGCATGGCGATACGCGTACCAACACCGGATGTATCGGTTGTGGAATTGGTGGTAAACTTGAATAAAGATGCAAGTGTAGAGGAAATCAACGGCGCGATGAAGGCCGCACAATCCGAAACATTTGGATATAATGATTTACCATTAGTTTCGATTGATTTTACCCATGATGCGCACAGTTCCATCTTTGATGCGGGACAGACCAAGGTTTTGGGCGATAAATTGGCGCACGTAACCGCGTGGTATGATAACGAGTGGGGTTTTTCAAACCGCATGTCAGATACCGCCGTTGCGATGGGCAAATTAATCAAATAAAAACACCCGCCAAATTGGCGGGATTTTTTTAAATAAGAAAAATTTTGGTGGGCGTACAGGACGGCGCACTCTGATGGGTTTCGCAGGGAACCTAAATCCAGCGCGTCTACCAATTTGACCGCGACACTGCGTGCGCGTCCCACTACGCTGCGCTTCGTAGTCGCTTCGCCGCACTTCGTAGTCGCCTATGGCTCATGTTATACGCGCAAATAAGGTGAGTTTTGGTGGGCGTACAGAGACTCGAACTCTGATGGGTTTCCCCACTGGAACCTAAATCCAGCGCGTCTACCAATTTCGCCATACGCCCTTTTTTTACTGTTTTTATATTTTATGATAAAAAAAACTTGATTTCCAGTAAAATTTAACATACAATCGGCGCAGAATAATTAAAAGGCAAATAAAATGGCATCTAAAAAAGGTAGCAAAGAAGTTGTACAGTTAAGAAACAACGAAACTGGCGTCTTCTATATTACAACGAAAAATACTAAGTCCGAAAATACACAGGGCAAAATGAAATTCCGCAAGTATGACAAAAAGTTGCGCAAGCATGTTGTCATGACCGAAGCAAAGGTTTCACACTAATAAGTGTTTAGTGTTTTTGGTTTATAAAAAATTCCCCGGGTTGGGGTATTTTTTATGCAAAAAACTTATTTACCCACTACAAATCAGCAATTTTGCATATTTTTTTCGACAAAACACTTGACTTTCATATAAAAAAACATACAATTTGCATAAACTTTTCGTCAAACGACGTAAAAATTATAAACAAAACACAAAAACAAGAGAAAGAAAATGAGCGATTTTGCAATTTTTCAAACCGGTGGCAAACAATATCGCGTTGCACAGGGCGATATTATCAAGGTTGAAAAACTGAGTGCCGAAGGTACGGTTGAATTTGACCAGGTTTTAATGGTCGCAGACAAAATTGGCACACCATTTGTAGAAGGTGCCAAGGTTGTTGCAGAAGTTATTGAACAGAAACGCGCTGACAAGATTTTGGTATTCAAGAAAAAACGTCGCCAAAACTATCGCCGCACGGCCGGCCATCGTCAGTTTATTACTGTTTTGAAAATCAAAGAAATCAAAGCATAAGGAGGCAGAACTATGGCACATAAGAAAGCTGGTTCGGCATCAATGAACGGACGCGACTCGGAAGGGCGCAGATTAGGTATTAAAAAGTCTGGTGGCAGTCGTGTCATCCCAGGCAACATCATTATTCGCCAGCGCGGCACATCCGTGCACCCGGGTCTGAATGTTGGTATGGGCAAAGATCACACAATCTTTGCGAAGATTGCAGGTATTGTTAAGTTCAAAAAGGGCAATGGTGACCGCAGAACGGTTTCCGTCATCCCAGAAGACGAAGCAAAGTAATAAAAGACCGCCGTTTGGCGGTTTTTTTATTGCAAAACAGATATCTTTTTCCTAGGATAGCCGTGTGTTACACAGATATAGGAAAGATCATGCCAAAAGTATCGGTTATTATCCCATGCTATAATATGGAAAAGTATATTGAACGCTGTCTGGACAGTGTTCAGAAACAGTTGTTGGACGATATTGAAATTATATGTGTTGATGATAAATCAACCGACAATACTTTGTCCATATTAAAGTCACGCGCAGAAAAAGATTCACGAATTCGTGTTATTGCACAAGAAAAAAATATGGGCGTGGCCGTGGCACGCAACACCGCAATTGATGCCGCAACCGGCGAATATATTGGCTTTGTCGATGCGGACGATTATGTCGATTTAGATTATTATGAAAAATTATACAACGGCGCGATAAAAGATGATGCCGAAATATCCAAAGGACTGTTCGTTGTGATAGAACCTGATGGCCGCAGGTGGATTACACCGTATAGCGCCGAGGCACAAAAAAGAAAAACATTTTTCAATTACGACTTTCAATCCGCCATATATAAAAAATCTTTCTTAGATACACACAGATTGCGTTTTCCCGCAGGTGTTGTTTTGGCCGAAGATATATGCTTTTTGTTCAAGTCGGTATATTTATGCAACAAAATACACGTATCCAATTACCAGACGGCATATTATTACCCCCTGCGTTCGGATTCCGCATCGAACAACACCATCAGTCATAAAAAGGTCGAATCCGTATTAACCATTAGTCGCGAACTGATGAATTGGGCAAAAAATATCCAGGATATGCCCATGATTGACTATTCACACATGATAAACTTTATATGTGGAACATTGATAAAAAACATAAATAAAGCAGATGAAATTGATGCAAAGATAATAGAAACCACACTGATAAATATTTGCAATCAATCCAGAAAGCCCGAAGAATCAAAAAAGCAGATGTGTGAAAACTTTATGAATCTGCGATGGGGATTGCCAATGACATATATCCCGGGAAAGGATATATTGCGGATTATGCGCAAATATGCCCCCGTGGTGTATCATGAATTCACACAAACGCCAATGTCATGTATAACCAAGACCAAGGGTATTGTAAAGATATATTTTTCACGGTCTTATGCACGATTTAAACTGTTTGGTGTTTTACCATTGTTTAAAATACAAAAAAACAAGGTAAAATTTTCAATACCAATAAATAAAGTCAAGGTATATCCGAACGCACCAAAAATATCAATCATTGTCCCTGTTTATAATGTCGAAAAATATATGCGCGATTGTATGGAATCGTTGGTAAATCAAACTATGCACGATATAGAAATAATATGCGTGGATGATTGTGGTACCGACGGTTCTATGCAGATAGTGCAAAATTATGCACAACATGACAAGCGTATAAAAATCGTAAAAAACCGAAAAAATAGTGGTGTACCCGCGACATACAATAATGGTCTGCGGCATGCAACCGGACGATATATCATGTTCTGTGATTCTGATGATATGTTTGTTCCAAATACATGCGAAGTATTGTTCAATAGAACATCACAAACAGATGCCGATATGGCGGTCGGTGCACCTAATGTAATATACGAAGCAGACGAGCACCTGAGAGATATTGACAAACAATATTTTGCAATCCCAGATGACAGAATCTTGACTGCGTCGGGGCCAATGCAGGAAATGTGTTATCCATGCACGTGGGGCAAAATTTACCGTCGCGATATAATTGAAAAATACGATATAAAATTCCCAGTGGGCATGAAACGCGAAGATGAATTCTTTTTTCGCGCATATTGCACATGGGCGCGCAAGGTGGCGTTTGTACCAGAAATCGTCTACCAATATCGCAGACGCGCGGGTTCCGTTATGAACAATGTCGGCAAAGATAATTTGGATTTAAATTACATCATGGTTGCAATTGAATTGTTTAAATATTTAAATAAGTACAATATGTTTGAAATACAGAAAGATTGGTATTGGGGACGTTTTTTCTGTGGTTTTGTTCAATCTTCTTTGCGCAACACATCGCAAAAAAAACACAAACAATGTTTCGCGTTGGCCCACAGATTTATCAAGAAAAACTATGCGCCGTATGGTCTGTCGGCCGAGACACAGGCAAAAATTCAATCTTTGAAAAATACAAAATAATTATTTTTCAAAAACACCGAACAGTTCCCAATGTTGCGAGCCGGCAAATTGATCAACGGGAATCAATTCGGTGTTTTTATACCCGCCACGGGTCAAAATTTCCATATCACGCATAAATGTCTGCGGATTGCACGATACATAGATTATACGCGGAACGTTACTGCGCACCAATTCATGACACTGGGCCATGGCGCCGGCACGGGGCGGATCCATAACCACACAATCGTATTGATTCAGCATACCGACCGTCAGGGGCCGTTTGAATAAATCGCGCTGTACGCCCGTACCCACAATATCAAAGCCGTCGGCATTTAATGCAAATGTAAAATTCCCCAACCCACAAAACAAATCGGCCACACGTCCAGCGCCACCCGCACGCAACACAACCAAATCGCGCAGTGTGTCGGCGCCGGAAATACTGGGCTGTAAAAAGGCGCCAACGGGATATTCAACCGAACGACCGGAAAAATTAATTATTGGTATGGCGGTTTGTTTTATTACATGACCGTTCCATGTAATACGAATTGCCGGCAAACGCGAAACCGCGTTTCGAAATTCGGGCGAAAAATAGGATACGTTGGACGTAATTGCAATATCGATACCATTGTCGCACGCGGTCACCAGGCATGCGCCCGCAACCGACCATGGCAAATCTGCAACAGATGGTAAAATTTGATTTATTTCCGGTACCAGGTTTGGACAATTTCGTACGTGGACTATATTTTTAGAACCGCGCGCAAAGAAACCAAATTGACCGGGCGCAAATGCAAAATCGGCGCGACGACGCAGCCCCGCCCCAACCCACACGGGCGCGCCGGTTGTTGGGATGCCACGCAATTCATCCATTTTTTTCGTTCTGTAATCAGTGGATGCAAAATCATATTTGCACCCACCGCATATTCCAAAAAAAGGACATGTATTTGCCATTAGAAACTGATACGTGCACCGGCACGGAACTGATGCGCGGCCGGATTCAGGTCGGACACAACGTCCACGCCCGGATTAAACATGTAAAAATATCTGTACCCGAAATCCAGGGCAAATATTTTGTTAAATTCAACACTGACCCCCGCCAGGGCGGCCACGGCCGGCGCAATCTTGTTATCCAGATGGACGCCATCATCGGCACTGTTCCATGACAGACCGGCGCCAAATCCAACATATGGAACCAACATCTGGGTGCGGAATAAACGATACATGGAATCAATACGCGCATCCCAAATTGCGTTTATAAAAAACGTGTCCCCGGTAAATGAAAACGCGTTCCAATCCGCCGTGGTGCGCAGATAGTTCGCTTCGATACGGAAAGTATCATAAATACGCAGGCCGGCCATGACTTCGAAACTGGATGTGTTTTTTCCAGCGATGGAAACATCCGTATCATCGGTATAATCCGACCACATGGAAAAGTTATATGCGCCACCGATATAAAAACGGTTCAGATCAGACAGGTCTTCGTTTTGCGGGGTCGGCATCTTCAACTGTTCCACGCGATATGGAATCGCCGCATCCGCCACAGCGGGAACAACAAATAATACAGGTAATAAAAACTTAAAATTCATATCAAACACCCCCGATTTAGAAATTCATACGAATTGATGCCATAATGTTGCTGATGTTATCAACGCCACCGGCGCGAACATTCCAACCAAAGCCGTCGCCTATCATCATCTGATACTGGTACGCGATATCAATACCAAACAAATCCGTCAGCATAACGTTAAAGCCCAATGCGGCACGTGGCGCCGCAATAACCGCGCCATGGGCACCGTTTGCGCCCTGAAATTCATATGCACCAAACGCCGCGCCAATTCCCATGTATGGCACAAAAGTACGACGATGTGTTACGTCACCGGTTTGAACATAGCGACGTGCAAAATCAAAATACAGCATACCACCAATCGTTTGATATGTCGCCCGATGATTGTCCAGGTCGGAAAATTTAAACGCAGAATTTTGAAAATCTATTTCCGTGCGAACATAGGACGACAAATTCCACCCCAGGCCAATTTGGGTCGTATAGGAACCAGAAGATTCATATTCGTGACCATTGTATTGCGCACGATCCGTCGCAAACCCCAAATTCAGTCCACCGCCAATACGCATATACATGGACGTGGGGATAAACATTTGAATATTTGTGTCGGATACCGCGCCGGCGAATTCATATACTTCGGCCCCCAGTTCACCGGGCGCTACATCTTCTGTGACCGGCGCAATGGTTTCGGCACTGATTAAATCCAGGCCACGTCCAATTTCACGCATAAATTTTGCATCGTCATAGTCGGCATTGGCGCACGACACACCAAACACAGCCAACAAGATACCCAAATATGATATTTTCTTCATTTTGATCATACCCATTATTATTCTTAGCATTGTTAATTGATTTTAACATAAATTGCAACTTGATTCCAGTCTGATTTATTCGTACCATGTGGGTATGACATGTAAAAACCAAGACAATAAAATTGCAATGGTTGCAGGGGCGTTGGACCTGCCGTTTTTTACGCGTGATGCATTGCGCCGCGCGGGTTGGGACGTATTCGTGGTGGGATTAAAAAATTTTGTTAACCCCGATTTAAAACCGGATATGGTTGTGCGCCTGGGGGGGGCGGGACGCGCGATACGCGAATTTAAAAGACGTAAAATTAAAAAATTGGTTTTTGTGGGGTCACTGGGGCATCCGAATTTGACGGATTTGCGACCGGATTTGTGGACATTTATAACACTGATGAAAATAATGAAACATCAACGGGGGTATGATTCTATGGCTGTTGCATTAAATAAGGTTTTGGAAAAACAGGGATTTGAAATTGTTGCCGCCCAGGATTTGGCACCGGAATTGGCCTTTGAAAATGCGGGGGTTCAGACCAAAACAAAACCCAGCGCAGATGACAACAAAAATATTGAACGTGCGATTGAGGTTTCGCACACCATTGGCATGGCGGACATTGGCGCATCGGTCGTGGTTGATAAACAGGTCATAGCGGTCGAAGCCGCCGAAGGAACGGCAAAAATGCTGGAACGGGTTGTCGCAATGCGAAAGAATAAACGCAAGGCAAGCGGGGTCTTTGCCAAGATGACAAAACCGGGCCAGGATTTAAGAATAGACATCCCCGCGATTGGTGTTGACACGGTAAATGCGGTGGCGGATGCACATCTGCGCGGAATTGTCGTGAATACCAAAACATGCTTTGTTGTGAACAAACCCGCCGTTATCGCCCAGGCAAATAAACGCGGCATCTTTATATTGGCGTTGGACGAGTAATTTTTATCGCGATAAATAACAGTTTAGCTAAGATAATTAATATCATCATATTTGTCATTCCGGTGCCTGACACCGGAACCCAGGCTATGTGCGCACGAAATGCGCACAAATGATAATGTTTTTATGACCTGGGTCCCGTGGTCAAGCCACGGGATGACAAAAGGAAGATACAACCTGGGGG
>JAZSNY010000045.1:0-38469 GCA_045536625.1 Candidatus Enterousia sp. | reverse complement strand
GAGTTTCATAAAAAGTGGCTGTGTGCCTGTCATCGTGTCTTAAAGCCAAATGGAACATTGTGGGTCAGTGGTACATATCACAGTATTTATTCATGCGGCTATGCGATGCAGTTGCTGGGTTTTCATATCTTGAACGACATTACTTGGTTTAAGCCAAATGCCAGCCCGAATATGTCTTGTCGCTATTTTACAGCCAGCCACGAAACATTGCTGTGGGCCAGAAAAAACAAGAAATCTAAGCATACTTTCAACTATGAAGCGATGAAGAACGGCGATTTCCCAAAAGACTTTATTAAAAAACCGGGCTGTCAGATGCGTAGTGTTTGGGCAATTGGCACACCGACCAAGGCTGAAAAGATACATGGGAAGCATCCAACACAAAAGCCATTAGAATTATTAGAGCGCATAGTCTTGGCATCAACCAATCCCGGCGATTTGATTCTGGATCCGTTTATGGGCAGTGGCACAACCGGTGTCGCCGCACTGAAACATGGTCGCCGCTTTGTTGGCATAGACATGGAATCACAATTTGTTGAATTGGCTGAAAAAAGATTATATGATGCATCTGAAAAGAAGGATTAAAAAATGAAATACAGTCAGATATTTAATAAGCTGTTGGGTTGCAAAAACGATGATGAAGTTTTTGACTACTTGGTCGGCAACCTGAAAGAAACCATCAAGTCGTGGGATTATTTTGTAAACTGGCAAAAAGTTCTGAAGAACTATAAAAGCGTAAAGGTTTCTCTGAATCTGTTAAATACCCTGATTGGTGAAGCAGATATTGAGAAAGCTGCACGCGAATTGCTGGCGCAGTATCCAGACGTGATTAAAATTGTTCCGGCATTACTGGCCTGTAGAGATAAAAATATCTGCCTGCTGACAGATATGCGTAAATTCGATTTGACCCGTTTTGACTTCAGCAAACCAATGTCGCCGGCAGATGGCGCAATGTTTATGAAAGAAAGCGGTTTCCTGGATCTCTTGTCCGACCGCACAATTAAATCTATCCCGGATTACTTTATTGGTGTTGAAGTTGGTCTGGATTCCAACGGACGTAAAAACCGCAGTGGCACATCAATGGAAAACCTGGCGGAATTCTTTATCAAAGATATTTGCCAGCGCAATGGATACGAATACATCGCACAGGCGACCGCTGACAAGATTTACAAGCAATGGGGCAAGAAGATTACGGTTAACAAGTCATCCAAACGTATCGACTTTGCAATCAACACGCCGCATAAACTGTATTTGATTGAAACTAACTTCTATGGTGGTGGTGGTTCTAAATTGAAATCGACTGCCGGCGAATATGCAGATATTTATCATCAATGGACCAATGACGGGCACCAGTTTATCTGGATTACTGACGGTTATGGCTGGCAGACAACTAAACGTCCATTACGTGACACATTCGACACAACAGATTACATCTTGAATATCGCTATGGTACAAAAAGGTGTATTGGAGCAACTTTTAAAATGAAAACATTACAAGACTTAATAAAATCTGAAGGTTTATCTTCCTTATCAGAACTTATAGACAAGGAATTAGCAAACACAAAAGAACCTTTCAAAACACAAAAAAAGCAACTCGTCACAAAATTGACAGAGATGTATGATGGGGACTTTTTAGACGGTTTTGAATATGTTACTTTTGGAAATTTTCTTAGTCGAGCTCTAACTGCCTATGTCATATCTAATCGTTTTGGTGTAGACAAAGAAGAATCCGTACAATGTATTACTGATGATGTACATGATTATGGTATAGATGCTTTATATATTCAAGATGATAAAATATATGTATTTCAAACAAAATTTTCTAATCATTTAGATGAAAAAGATTTAAGACAAATTAAGGATGGATTTACTAAATTACTAAATATTCAAAATAATATAAATGCTTTTAACAGTAAAATTTGTGCTCGCAAAGACACCCTATTTAGTGCGTTATTGAAAGACAATACAGTAATTATTCCTGTCTGTGTTTTTATGGGGGACGATGTTCCCAAAAACATACGATTATTTTACGATTCTGAAGTAACAAACAAACCAGAATATGATGGGTTTATAAAAGAATGTATTTTTATCACCAAGGGGGAAATTTTTGAATATGAAATAACACCCAGACAAATCTCTGAAGATTTTATTCTAGACAATTATTTCTGCGTAACAGAACCAATAAAGATGTATGCTGGATGCGTAAAGGTAAATTTTTTAAAAAATTTATTTAATAAACATGGCATAAATTTGTTTAATAAAAATATACGCTTTGCTATTAAAGACTCTTCTATAAACGAAGGGATCCAGAGCACAATATACAACTATCCAGACAAACTTCTTTATTATCATAATGGTATAACTTTCATATGCGAAAAAATCAAGGAAAAACCCATATCTGCAACATCCAATTCAATAAAAAATCTATCTATTATTGGACTTAGTGTGGTTAATGGTGCGCAAACAATATCTTCTTTACGAGATATTGAAAATATAAATGATAACGCTCTGATTCAAATAAGAATAATTGAAACTCAGGATATAAACATCACCACTAATATCACTCAATATAATAATTCTCAAAATGCTGTATCAACAAAAGATTTATGTACATTAGATCCTATTCACAAAAATATTAAACGCCACTTTTTAAAAAACGGATTCTATTACACTTATAAAACTGGTGAACCGATTTTTCAAAAAGATAAAATTATTGATTTTGAAGATTTAATGATTGGATTAGCTTGTTATTATGGTTTTTCACGTATTGCTAAGTTTAATAAAGGTCAATTATGGGAAAACAAAAAAACATATAAAGATTTACTGAAAATTGAAGATTTTGATAAGTTTTTATATATCTCTCAAACAAAACTATTAGTGGATGAATGCATATCTAAAATAGCCGAAACAGAACCAATCATCAGGCATTACAATAGGTTAATATTAGATATAATTTTCGCAAAACATCCACATATTGTACGAGCAATACAATCACAAGATGAAAATATACCACATTATGTAGAAAACACTTTTGCTTTAATTCAAAAATATGTAAAAGATAACAACCAAAACTTGATATTGTACCATAGAAAACAGGGAGCATATGAAAAATTGAAAAATTATTGCTTGAATAAGGAACAAAGTGCTTTTAATCCCATACAATTAGATTTATTATAAAATCTTTGTGGTTTAAATATAATATTTGTTAGCCTGCTCTACATAAAAATTATGCTTCTTGCAATGATTTTCGATAAGTTATAAAAAACGCAGTCTTGCGACCACGTTTTATTTATTTTTGTTTTGAATTTTTAATTTAGTAACCTTGCAACCAAACGACAAATCCATCAAGTATACATTTCTGAACACAGAATTAAATTTATGCTTTTGTAGTTTATCAGAAAAATGTACAAAGCTATTTTCTGCCACAATCAACAAATCGCACTCATCGCAATTCTTTTTATAAGATTCAAATTTTTGGTTTTTACTGTCTATCGTTTTTTGAACATCATCAAAAGGATCTTCTTCACATCTACCCATATTGTTGACATGGCACGAAGTGTGTGGTTCGTGCATTAAACTACCATTAACGATAAAGGTTTGACCTTTTACATCTACCCACTTTTTCGTTATTCCCCATGCTTTTATTCCTTCTGATTCCAACGCGGTTATAAATGCCTCTTTTAATTCGTCGTCTGATGCATTCAAATGATCAAATCCTGGATTGTAACAAGCATCCATGTGTTCTGCCCAATTTAAACTCCATTCTCTTGGATCATGAACATCAATCAATAAAGACAAAGGAATTCCTTTTTGTTTAAAATAGCCAACCACCTTTTTAGCAACCCTTTCCAACCGCATTGTCGCCGTATTTTTATCACTTTTGTAAATAAAATTGACGATTTCCAACCCAATTGTTGGTCGACCTGCCATTTCAAATATAAAATCCGGGCACTCGCAAGACTTTTTGATTGTAATTCCATTGTCTTGCATCCATTTTTCACCAATTTTATGACGTGCGAACAATGCCAAATAAGTCGCCTCTGTGCCTTTTTTGGTGTCGTCCTGAACAATAAACTGGCCACCTTTGTGTACAACTTCTGCCATTTTTGTACCTTTTTAGAACTTAGGTAACTTCCGAATTTTGAACTGCGTGTTTATTTTTCTTTTTTTTCTTAGTTTATGATATTTTACGGTATCATGTTTTTTTATTTCTACATTTAGACGTTTGAGTGTTGCCATCATAAAACTAGGTTCTTTTTGTTGTGCAGACACTATCATTCCACGGCACTTTCTCATTATTTCGAGAGTCCAGGTAGATATACGCCCACATTTTTTCATAAAAGAAATTATCGTGTGCCGATTTTTATCTGTGACTTTTATTATGTGGTTTTTTGTTATTTTTATTCCGACTGTTGTTTTATCCTTGGTAAAATCATACCATTTTGTTTTCGAATCTTTAACATTCAATTCAACAGCTTTTAAACGCTTTACTACCAATAAATAAAATGACTTAGAAATTTGTTTTTCAGATGAAAATGTGATATCGTCAACATATAAAGAAAACTTGACATTGCGTTTTCTAGCTTCTTTTTCAATATCATCAAAAGTTTTTTTATACGACCAAAAAATTAACATTTGACTTATGGGTGAACCTGTTGGCACATACTTAACCATATTATTTTCTGATGGAATTGTGGTTAGCAAAGATAAAAAGTTTGCTAAATTTGGAGCAAGTTTAAATTCATTTAAAAACATTTTTCTAACATAAGATATTCGTGCCGAACGATAAAAATCACTTATATCAAGACACAACATATAATTGCAATATTGATGCATATTTGCTATATCTTTAACACTTACACCTTTTATACCGGACATCAGATATTCTGGAGTTTCTATTTTGCGTAAAACACCTAAAATATTCCTGTGTAAAGTTTTTAAACTTCTTCCCGGATTGTTTATTTCTCTTTTTCCTTTTCCGTTTTTTTTGTCTTCATACCTATTATGATAATACGAACGGCTAGGGGTAAATTTTGTTATAAAATTAGTAGAACAACCCAGAATTTTTGCTAACTCAACCTTAGAATATAGTTTATATAACTTACTTTGGATTATTGCGTGCTTTTTTATCATTAGACAACCCTTCCAGCGCTTGCAAAAGAGCAAACATTTTATTTCTAATTGCTACTTTAAATGGACTTCTTTTACGTTTTTCATCTAAATTATCCGCAAACATCAATAATGCTGATTCTGTGGTATTAAAAATTTCTGCGTATTTTCTTAATAATTCAATAGATGGTTTGGCCTTGTTTTTTTCTATTTTTGACAACATAGCTTCAGACACACCCAACTTCTCAGATAAAGTTTTGGCATTCATGTCGTGAAAAACCCTAATCAATCTAAGTGCTTCATTTAACATAATATCTATCCTATAAAAGCTTTTTAAAGGAATAATTTACATTTCCCCGTTAGCTAGACTTTTCAAAGCACGCAGAATAAGTCTAACTATCAGGTACTGTAAAAAACGCACACATATATGAACAACTTTGTATAACAATGTTTGTTTTCTGCGCATAGTCATTTTTGCCTCCTTTTGGTTACCTCGTGCACCATTACACGGGTTTGCTCCAAACCTCAAAGGCCTATACGTAGGTGGTATGTGTGGTCTGTCTTCCTTTTCATGCTTCGCAACGCGAGTTGCTCCGCGTTGCGGTTTGTTGCAACACCGACACACATACATATATACACGCACGCATATATCAGCGCCCAACAAATGCGACGGCTTTCATCCGTCTCAGGTGTCTTACAACACCCAACCGATACCGGTTCATATGGAGCATGAAATGGCACATTCCCATTTCATTTTCAAATATTAAACAATACCAATTTTAAAGTCAAGAAAAAAAATTAACTATGAGTAAATTTTTTTAACCACAACAATAAAAACATAAAACGCCCACTACCCACCTACTGCAGTTTGTCTTTTATTCCCAATTCTTTGCGCATTTTTGTACCACTTTTTTGTTGTTTTTATGGTAATATTTTCACAGCCTTTTAGCAAGGTTTTATAGAAATGTACATAGATTTCTGTAACGCTCTGCAGAGATATGTTTTCTGGGATTTTTATACACAGCATTGTCAAAAAATATGTTTTTAGCGATACGGTATTATAATACTAAAAACGCACATTTTAACATTTACAACACATTGAAAACACTGCTGATTTTTGTCAAAATAAAAACACATAATCTTACACCAATCCACCCAAAAACACCACTATTTAACTCCTTGGCTACACAGCAGCTACACAGGATCCGCAACCTGTCCGCAGTCCGATGAATAACTTACCATTTCACAACCCATAAAAAAATCTACATATTTTGAACATATTACAAAAATGGGCGTTTTCCCCCCCCCGCAACACCACCCTTGATTTTTGTGGGAAATGGTGTAGAATATGTGTGTGCAAGCAATTGCACGATCGACATTAAAAGTGAGAACGGGTTTGAACACCCAAACGTCACGACTTCTAATGTCCCGACAATGGTCGGGATGCTGTTGCTATATAATAAGGTTTATCCTGAAGGCACAGAGTTCTACGTTTGAACTGTTCAACGCCCGACCACTCTTATTTGAGTGGTCTTTTGTTTGGGGTTGTATGTTTGTCAGACAATGGACTTTTGTTATTGCGATTGCGTTTGCCATTGGGGTTGGTGTCGGGGCGCAATTACCCACACGGACGGTCACCCCGCCCAGTGCACCCGCACACATAGAAGCATATTTCACCCCCGGCACCGAATGCGAAGACCGCATAATCGCCGAACGGGGTCGGGCCACGACCATTGATATTGCCGTCTATTCCATAACCAATCCGAAAATTGCCGATGCCATTATCGCCGCCCACCAACGGGGCGCCCGTGTCCGCATCGTCACCGACCGAACTATGGCTGGACATAAATCATCCATGATTGATGATTTGGTGGCCGCCGGTATCCCCGTCCGCATCAACCGCCGGCACAAGATTGAACACAACAAATTCGCCGTCTTTGATAATCGGCGTATGGTGACGGGTTCCTATAACTGGACCACCGCTGCCACCAAGTATAACAGTGAAAACTGCATCTTCCTGACCCACCCCGTGCAAGAATACACCAAACGGTTTGAATATTTGTGGGGGATGTATAAATAACTTAATATGTTATACGGCTTCGGGGAATAAATTTCTTACAAAATTCCGTTCGCTTAAGCCAGTCTTTGGATCCTTTAAAACTTGACGCAAATGTGACTTTAGACTTCTTATAAATTCGAATTTTAATGCAGCATTATCTCTTCTTAGCTCATCAAGACTTCTAATGATTCCATAGCCATCATCGTAATAATCCATACTTCTTTTAATAGATCTTAGTGCATTAGTCCATCTCAAATAGTCGACATTTCTCAATTTAAACAGCTTATCCCAACCCTTTTTGTCTTCCAGGAATAAATATAAACACATTTTTGTATAAGCGCTCTCCCTAGAATTTGCTTCAATTTCAGATATAATATCAGGCTTTTTCTTGATTTCTGACTCCCAATATTCAATCAATAATTTTCCGAAACTACGATTTATAAAGCGGATATTATCCACAAAATCTTCATCTGCACTATGCTCCCTATGCAAAATCAAATCTGAAGTTCCATGCTCTAATAATGTTAATTCTATTTTATTATCTTTAATAAAGTTTTTGATTTTTTTTAATAACTCTACGGAATTTTTTTCTGTTAGATTTTTTTTAATGTATGAGCAAAAAATCACATATTTGTCTAAAACATCTCTCATTCTTGCGAATGTACGAAAAGGCTTTTTGTCTTTTTGGAACAGCTCCTCAAACTGTGCAACTATATTTTTTTGTTGCAAACGACTATAATCCATCCAATGACCAATTCTATCAGAAAAACGTTCTGTTTTAGAAGGAAGTACGATATCATTCTGCAAAAACAATCCACGATCAAAACGTTCTCCAACAAACCATTTATGTATATTCGGATAAACAGCTAGCCCTATATTAAAATCTGAAGAAAAAACATTACCAAATCCTTTCTTAGTTTCTTTGTTTTCAATATTAACTAAGTCCTTTCTATAATAAAAATCAAATAAATCATCTTTTGTTATGGGTTTATGTCCCAATTCTCCCATTTCCTGTTTTACCACCATGTACAAAACATAGTACAATATCCCACGAACTGTGGTTGACTTAAGACTAGAAAATCCCCTTGTCTCACATTCAATTCCTTGTAGCTCTGAAGTTATTTTTTTATAAAAACGAAAATTATTAGCGAATCTATCTATTAAAATTAACGCCTCGTGAGAGTAAGAATCTCTTTTTAAGTTATTTAATTGTTTATGAATGCATACAACAAAGTTTCTAATGGTGCTACTGGTTTTTTCTTCTCTCAAAATTAAGTCAAGAACTCCAGCGCAATTATGTGAATATTGCTTCTTTATAACCTTTTCCTTAAATTTGTTCCAAACGTCAATTTCTGCTTCAAATTCTTGGTCGTTTAATATTAACATCACGGAAAATTTGTTCTCTGATAAATGTTGAACAAATCCTAACAATTCGCGAACTGACCCTTCGTAATTCATACGCTCAAAATCATCAAAACACAGTACCGTTTTAGAAGCATTAAAAATTTGTGCGAAGTCTATATTATTATGGTCAAACCCTATGACTTTTTGGCCCACAAATTTTAAAATATACGAAAAGTATCTACAAACGACAAATAAGGATATTAGCAAACTAATAATAAAAACCATATCCTTAAAGTTCATTATACAGTTATCCAGAAAATCAATCTGCGATAAAAAAACAAATAAAACGACTGTCAAAAATACAGTAGCTAAAAAACCTAAAATAGGTTTAGTCCAGCCTGCAGCGCTAATTGCTAGATTCAACATTTCTTTTTTTACATCAGCAATAGATGTTTTCCCAAACAAAGAAACCGTGAACACTTTTTTGCCCGTCGCCTCCAGTTCCGGTTTGATAGTATTATTCCAGAGATAGCTTTTTCCTGTCCCCCATGCGCCTACCAAGGCAACAACATTGCCTGGCTTTTTCAAATATTCTATAATTTGTTTGTTTTTCATTTTACAACCTATAATGCGATATCTATTACATTGTAATATGAAATAATTCAATAAGATATAAAAATATTTGTTTTTACTTCACAAACACAATCCCGAACCATTGGTGGATATTTCCTACCCCAATAATCCCAACATTGAATTGGTGGCGCGTTGCATTGATTCACGGACCGGATCACAGGATAATCTGGCATAGATTTGGGTGGCGGCGGTGGAACGATGCCCCAGCGACTGGCCGATAATATGCAGGCTGGAACCGGTAATGGCCTGGTAACTGCCCATTGTGCGGCGCAGGTCATGGATGCGCAGGTTTTCAATATTCGCACGTTTCAGCAGTGCATTCCATGCACGTTTAGGCTCCTCAATATGGCCACTTTTGCTGGTACTGCTGGGGAACAGCCACGGATTATCCCCGGCCGTTCTGTACATTTGTATCAGGATTTCACGGGCCTGGTCCGTCATGGGCGTGTTAACCGTATCGCCATTTTTGGTATCAACAAATCGCACAATATCGTTTTCAAAATCTATATCGCCCCAGCGCAATGCCAAGATATTACTGCGCCGTTGCCCCAGGAACAATGACAGCAAGATGTAGTGACGGAAACGCGGTTCGGCATATTGAAGCGCTTCGAAAAAGCGTGCCAGCTCGGCCCGAGACATAAAACGGTCACGACTTTTTTCTTTAAAGGCTTTGACATATTGCGCCGGATTTTCCAGGCGACGTGGATAGCCCAGTTCGTACGCCTTGTTATACATGTGGCGCAACAGGCCCAAGGTTCGGTTGGCACTGTACAGGCCGCATTTACGTTTCAAGGAACCGTGTAGTTGGGATACCTCCAGTTGAGATATCGTTCGCATCTGGCGATTGTGAAACGGCTTCATATTGCGACGGAACAGTCCGTTGTCATCGTATACGGTCGCAGGCTTTTTATGAACCATTGAATGTTGGGGCACATAAATGTTTTCATAGTACTGGCGCAGAGTCATGTCTTTCAATGCATCGCGCCGTTCGGCCGACGGATCTTCGCCACGCAGGGAACGTTCTTTTAGTGTATGCGCTTTCATTCGTGCCTCTATCAACTTCATCTGACCGACACGGGCAATTTTAACACGACGGGGGACACCTTGGAACTTCATATATGCATAGTATGTTTTGGTCCCGCCATAGGTGACGATAACACACAGGCCGTCCATTGAACCGGCATCATAATAGACCGCCGAACCAGTCGTCGGAACTGGCAATGCAGCCAGTGCACGTTCAGTAAAATTAAAGCGGTTCGATTTCATTTTTTTCAGATGCCTTTTTCATCCATTTTTTTGCTACGTATTTGCTACCGCAGGTATGAAATTTTAGTTTTTGCTACCGATTTTTATTTAAGTATAATAAATTTAAAATCCGCTGTAAAGCCCAGAATACTAAGCAAAATTCAACGTTGACAAACGTTATTCAACACTCGTTTGGGCGGTTTGTAATCAGTAGGTCATGGGTATCAAGTCCGACAACCGGCCCCAGTTTAGAAACGCACCATTTGGTGCGTTTTTTGTTTAGATTTCCCTGCCCTGTTGGATTTTGTGTCGGGTGGCGAACTCACGCGGGGCGGTTTGGTTTTATTTTATTCGGGGCGTGCAATCCCAACCCATTTCCGCCCCACACCCCCAAACCACCCAAAACTGTGATGCAAACTGTGATGCATTGTGGTATAATCTGTGTGAAATAAGGGAATTTATTATGGACCAGAAAACGATTATTGAAAAAATCAATACAGTATTAACTAAAGTGCATGAACATTTTGAACCAGCAGATAAAGAAGCACAGAAGACTTTTGATGAAAAGGCACCAGAGCATTATAAAACTGACCGTTTTGGTTTGCGCAATTGGTGGCTAGACAACTACCGCGCCAAACCAGGTAAAAAAGATATAAATATGTTTTCATTTAGCACTGACGATATCATTAAATTAAAAATACCATCACAGGTTGTGGGGTGTTCTGGTCGTGCAGATTTGTTTGCAAAATACGCAGCCGAAAATGGACTGGATGCCAATGTTGTAGCAATGGTTGATATTGCCGACAAAAACAAGGAACGCCCAAATGGTCATCAGATTATTGCTGTAAAATTTCCAGATGGCTCACAACAACTGATTGACCCAGGGGCCGGTCGTGACACCTATGACAGAGCAAAAATAGCAGGCAGATGCAATATTGGCGAACACATTACATATAACCGCAAAGATGGTCGCAAAGATTATGAAATCACAGCAATCCTAACCCCTATTGAACACGCCCAGATTGACAGTCCGGAAAAATTAGCCCAGGCATATAAAAATCCACAAAAACAACCGTCATCATGGGAAACTGGAATAAAACGAATAAAACAAAAACTGAGCGACATCAATTTGCGAGATATGTTTTCTTTTTCTAAAAGCCAAGAAACGCACAAATAAATCGTTAAAATGCTATGTGAGGCGATGTGTGATGCATGCTGATAAATCAACTGTCTGAAACTATTGGAAATCTGGGACTTTGGACTCGCCTTGGCATCCCGACAACCGACACCAGAACAACCCCTTGATTCAAAAAAAAGGAGGGAGTGGGAGTAAAAACATTGTAAAATTGAGCATAAAAAATCTGTTTATACGGGGCTTTTATGGTATAATATGTTTGATAAGTTACAAAGGATAAAAAATGACACAACAGATTAGCTTTCCTTCTTATACCGAGATTTTTCGGGCATTAATGACACCACAGGGACCGCACGCATATGTACCAAAGCTGTACAGCGCAATAAATAAATTAATAGAAAATCCAGATATGGATAACTGGTACAAAGCAAAGCGAATTACAAAGAACCCTGTTATCGTCGCTGCGATAGACGCCATAGCCGTTGCAATAAGAAACAATCGTAACACAGATTTGGTTGAAGATATTCAGTATGGAGTTATCGCAACATTGACAGGCGAAGAATACACACAAACACCGTGGTTTTGGCTGATTGATAAAATTGAAGATGCCGATCTGCAATATAATGTGTTGAATTATTATCGCATAAAATATACCGCCCCAAACTATGATAAAAATTATTATGCTTTGCCTGTTAACCTGAGGAAAAGAGAAGATTTCCTGTCAAAAAGCATAATTGAAATATATCTGAAACTTATAACACATAAAAAAACGCCAATCGCAAGAACCGAAGAATCAACAAAAACAGTTTCCCAGTTATCAGACGAATTTATAAAAAAAATACAAAAAAATCCGCAAATAAAACACGAAATTGAATCTTCTTATGCAAAAATATTTAAAGAATTGCAAAAGATTATTAGCAACGAAACCGGCGATAAAAACAGAGCGAAAGAGTATATTGTATTTGCAAAAAAATTGATTGACTTTGTACCAAACAAAAAAGAAGCGAAACGTTTATTAGACAACCTGCAAAAGTTGGAACAAAACACAAAACAACCCGATGCGTATGATAAACTAAAAAAAGGATTTGGTCACGCCATGGACAGAATTAAACAAAAAGCGGATGAAATCTATGAAAAACCGGGCGTAAAAAAAGCCACAAAACAAACAGGTGAAACATTGGAATCGGCCGCACGCGCAACAGTTAATGCGATTGATGCCGGAATAAAAAAATTAAGAAAAAAGGCAAACCATGAAAGCTTTAATAACGCGGTCGACGCCATTAAACGCAAATGGGACGAATTTATGAAACAGACTGAACGGCAACACCAAAAGAACTAATACCACCTTCAACAGACAATAAAGCATGATGCAAATATGGGCAATGTATTGCACCTGGTGTTGAGGCACCATTGGTTTGATAAGATTGTATCCGATAAAAAAACATCGGAATATCGCGAATGCAGCACCTATTGGAACAGACGCCTGGGGAAGCGGCACTATGACACCGTGGTCTTTCACAGGGGGTACACCAACACGACCGCCACATACAAAATCGTATCCATAGGTATTACGACGGCGAAAAACGACCTGGGGGTGGATAAATGTTGGGAAATCAAACTGGGGCGAAAAATTACAACGAATTAAACAGCGCGATTGTGCGGGACACAACCTGGTCCATGTTATAATACTTGTAATCACCCAAACGACCAAAGAAATAAACATTTGGGATATCGCGCGCCATATCCAAATATTTCTGGTATAGTGCGGCGGTATCGGGGTTTGCAATCGGGTAATAACGATCGTTTTGGCCGGGGATAAATTCCACCGGATATTCATATGATACAACCGTCTTGTCCGATTGGTCGTTTAAAAAGTATTTAAATTCAGTGATGCGCGTAAAGTCATAATTGCACGGATAGTTTACCTGGGCCCCGGATTGGAATTTTTCAAATGGAAATGTCAGGATGTCAAAGCGTTCACTGCGATACGGTAACATGCCATGTTTGAATTCAAAGAATTCATCAATACTGCCCGACCAGAACAATCGGTCATAGGACATATCACGTGAAAATGGCGTATTTAATTTGACGGTAATATTTGGGTGTGACAGCATGCGTTCTATCATTTTTGTATAACCGCCGATGGGCACGCCCTGGTACGCGTCCTGGAAATAACGGTTATCGCGGGAAATATATACGGGTACGCGACCGGATACGGATGCATCTATTTCATCGGGCCGCATTCCCCACTGTTTCAGCGTATAACCCAAAAATATTTTTTCATAAATGTATTCAGCCAGGAACAGCAAATCCGTATCCGACGATTTGCGCAATTCCAATATCGGAACCTTGACATTAAAGCCATATTTATCCAGTAACTTTTGTTCCAAACGATTGGCCAACGCATCCGGGAACACCATATGCAGGGAATTCAGATTAAACGGCACCGGCACAACCATGCCGTCAACATGCGCCAATACGCGATGATGATATGGATACCATGTGCAAAAGCGACCAAGAAAATCCCAAACAGATTTATCGGATGTGTGAAATGCGTGGGGACCATATTTATGCACACACACGCCGTCGTGCATATAATCATAGATATTGCCGGCGATATGATCGCGTGCATCAATTACGGTGACCGCTTCGCCACGTTCCGCCAATAAACGCGCCATTGTTGCCCCCGCCAAACCACAACCAACAATCAAATTTTTCATCTATGTACCCCCGTTTTTTCAACCTTAGAACAAATCAAAATGAAATGCAACCTAGCGATCATATATGACGGGGGTTTTGTTTATCGTGTACACCCGACCGTCGTTTTCAATGTTATAAAAGGTATATATTACATTTGAAGCACCAAACCGGTTGCGCCACGGTGAAAAATCCCCAATCACCTGACGCGAAGTATTATACGGAAAGACGGACCGAAAGGTATTATCAAACACACGTGAATATTTGTCACCAAATTCGGGATTTACAATCATATTCATTGCGATTATGCCGTTTGGGGCGATACGCGCCCTTAGCCGTTGCATAAATTCAACCGTGATTAAAGATTCCGGCACCTGATAAGAATTAGAATACACGTCCAACAAAATAAAATCATACATTTCGGGGGTGTTTTTTAAATACTGACTGGCATCGGCAACAACAAATTTCTTGTTCGGGGTTAATTTACGACGCAAAAAGTGTTTTTCCGAGACTTCTTTTAACGTATGTTCGATATCAACAAAGGTGTAATCATTGTGCGTGTCATTTAGCCCAAGTGTAAAACCACCCGCCCCCAGGACCAAAATTTTATACGTTTTGTCCGCCGGCATGGTATCGATAAAATTCCGGTTCAGGAAATTAATATAATCGGCCATGTTTACATTGTCCGTATTATAAACGGACATCGGCAGACCATTCATATATAAAACACGCGTATCCGGGTATTCTGTGACCATTATTGTGGAATTTGCATTATTGACCAGTATACCAAAGCGCGAACGCTGATATGCGTTACTGTTGATAAAAAGTGACAGGCCCATAACCACAATACAAATAATCCAAACCCACCAACGACGGCGCAATACCAACGCCCCAACAACCGACAACACTGTTATCAAGACAACCGTGTAATTTACCCCCATAAATGGCATTAGTAACAATGTGGTCGCCATTGAACCAAATACCGACCCAATCGTATCCCATGCCATGATGTTTCCGGTACTTTTGCGCGAATATGTATGTAATTCGCGTGACAACAGTGTCGTATTAAATCCGAATAAAAACGGTCCCGCAGATAAAAATACCAAGGAATAAATAAATGTCTGAATCACACCCGATGTAATTCCGCCCGAATACATCATTGAAAAATACCGGGTTATTAATGGGAAACTGGCCGCACAGACCGACAGAGATGCGATAACCAAGAAACTGATATTTAAAATGGGGCGGATTTTTTTATCAGACACACGTTCTGATTCCCCCATAAAATACCCCAACGACATAAAGCCCAAGAAGATTGCCATTATGATACTGGTGATAACCGCACTGGACCCGACATAGAAAGACAACTGACGCAGTACGGCCAATTCCAAGGAAAGACTGACATACCCATTTAAAAATATCAAAAATATTAATGTGCCACGTGAAAGTTTTTGCATAAAAAATTCCCCCTGTTTATTCAAGGCATGCTAGTAAAAAACAAGCGATGGCGCAATGCAAATATTTTAGTGTGTATTCATCAATCGAATATCATCAAATTCCGGGAAACGGTTAAACATTGCACGCGCAAATGGACACAACGTTATAACATGCATATGTCGCGCACGTGCCAGGTTCGCAACATTACGAACCAATGTTAATCCAATGTTACGATTTCTGAATTCTGGGGCAACGGCGGTATAATCTATAATCAATTTATCTGCGCCAATGCGAACAAAGGTTATTTCACCAATACGCCGCCCATGCAGGACCGCTTCAAATCCGTCGCGTTCGGGTGACACAAAATATTGAACTTCGTTTTGCATACAATAAATATATCACGCAACAAACATATTTTAAATACGACAGTATTCCGACAAAAAGGCCCCGTTGGGGCCACGTAAATTTAATTTTCACGTATCAAATCAGCCAAAAATTTTATTTCATAATCGGTGAAATGCCGTATGACACGCGGTAAATTTTGCAAATTTACATCGGCAAAAAATTCGCGCAGGCGTCTGAAAAATTCCGGTTTTAAATCGGGGCGGATTTTCCTGTAAAATATAAATGTCGATATCATCATTTGTTTATAATATTCACTGAATAATTCGTCAAGACATCCCCGCTCTATCAAATAATTCTTGGCCATTATTGCCTGGTCCAGGATGCGCATTAATTTTTCATCCGTACGCATACAAGATGCGTCTTCATTTCCCGTATTCCAGTGATAAAATGTATTGGGAACCGCCGATATGCGTTTGGCCGACACCAGGCACTTTATCATGAAAAAGAAATCCTGGTAAGATGCATCGGGTTCGGTCGAAAATTTTATCTGTCGTATAAAATCCGCGCGGTACAGTGTTGCCCAAACGGAACTGTGGTACGCCAATAATATTTTATGGTCAAATATTGTAAACGGTTGGGGGCCGGACGTGATTTGTTTTAATATACTTCCCTCCCAATTTGGGATATGATTAATTCCTTCGGCGGGACGATAATAATAAATACCACTTTTTACCAAATCAGAATTGTTTTCTTTGGCATTGTTGTACATCACTTCGTACATATCGGGTTCAATAAAATCGTCGGATTCAACCAGGCCGATATATTCACCGCGGGCCGCGGCAATGCCGGCGTTGTATGCGGCGCCCATGCCGGCATTTGGCTGATGTATAACACGTACATTGTCGGCCGTTTCCGCAAATGAATCACATAACAGGCCACTGTCATCGGTGGAGCCATCATCAACCAGGATTATTTCCATATGCTTGGCAAATGTTTGATTTATAATACTGTTGACGCAGCGAACCAGTGTAGCCTGCGCATTATAAATTGGTACAACAACCGAAACCAGAATCTTAGACATTTAATACCTTTTGAATTTCACGGGGATAATAACATTATAAATTTGTAAACGCAACAACCTAAATTAAAAAAACGCCCCGTATGGGGCGAATATTTTTCATAAAAATCATTACGAACCAGACGTTTCTTCATCCGTATTCATAACGTTTGTAACCCAATCCTTGATGGCGGATGGGGTTGGTTCACCCGACGCATTACCGTTTACCGACATACATGTCATAATCTGGGCACGGCATGCATTAATGGCAATTCTGGATTTGCTGGAATCCGACTTGGTTTCATCATAACCATTTTCACCCAGACATGACGAAACATCGGAGATGCATGTTTCCGCATAATCCGCCAACATTTCATCCTGGGCCGCCTTGATTTGTACCATTATGCGCGTCATGTATTCTTTGACAACACGGTTGTCAATGTCATATTCGTCATCCAAATAGGTGTATGCCTGACACTTGTTCAAAACGTTTGAACACATACCATAACTCTTGCCATCGTGGACATAACCAATCTTGTACATCAGGTATTCAAGCATGTCATCACTGGGCGAATTCAATTTTTCATGAGCACTTGCATCATTGCCCGAATATGCCCCGATTTGGGTTTCGATATAATTGACCAAGGTTTGGTCAGTTGTGCCACCCCATGCGTTCAAATTATTACCATAATTCCATGTGGAATAAAGTCCGGTCGTACTGTACACATTACCAGAAGATAAACAGTTGGTATCGGTCGCGGGATTGCACGTATCGTTCACCTTGGTCTCGTTTGATATTGCCTGGCCCGGGGTGGAACCAACAACAATTTCACCGTTTACGATATACTTGCCGGTTGGATCTAAGCAATTCTCATAGTCGTTGCCGCAAACATAATCGTCCTGCATACAGGAATCAAGCGCGTTTATACAGCCACGCAAATCATATGCATTTTTCTGTTGTGCAACCATTAGGCGTGCACGTTGCAGAACACTTTTCGCATTGCGAACCGTTTGATTCATTTCATCGTTGGCATCGGTCAATGCGCGTTCATATGCAACGCACTGTTTATCGATTTCAAGGTCGTATGAATTCGATACAACCGAAATATCAACACCCTGGGACTGGCAATCGGTCAGGATTGCGGCCTTGCAACGTGCGGCCGCCGTTTTATACAGCTGTTCGCCACGTTGGTTGCTGATTGAATTGGTGTTCGCGGTAGTGGTATTACCAAACAAGGCACCCAAATCGAAACCCGTGCTGCCGATACTGAAATCAAGCAGACCCGACAAATCCATGGATAAACCAGATACAACCTCGGTCGACGAGGCGGTACCAGATTTCACATCAACAACCAAACTTTTGATTTTATCCAGGTCATTTTTCAACTTGGAATTATCGGTCGAGTTTTGCATTTGCAATTCGGCCTCGGTCTGAGAGAACAAGGTTGTAATATCATCCTTGGACAGGCCGATATATTGAATCTGTTGGGCAACATCCTGAAGCGCCTCGGTTGCTTCTTTTAATGCAATTTCGGTCTTTTCATAATTCTTGATATTTTTTGAACATGAACAACGCCCCTGATTATCATCCAGGACATTACAGAAATTATCCATACATTCGGTATACTGCGCCTTGCAGAACGAGGTCATTTGAGCCATTTCGTCCATTGCGGCGGCAGTACTGGCCGCGGTGGTGTTGGTTGTTGCAGTTGTCGCAGACGTTGAATTCGTTACAGATGCAGATATAGTCGGGATACGTGCACGAACCGCACCGGACGCACCAGACGAAACGCGCATCCCCACACGTGCCGCGACATTACCAGAATAAATTGGATTGTTTACCGTATCGGTCGTCGTTACACCGGCGCGCGCGACATTTGCACCACCAGAATTTTGCATAGCACGACGCGTTGTCGCAATTTTATCGGTCCCATTTGTACGGGAAGCACGCGTGGTGGCGTTACGAGTTGCAACCGTTGGCAATGTACCCGAACGCGTCACAACGGTGGGACGCGCCGCCGTACGTGACACAACGCCCGCACGTGTTGCGGTACGCGTTGTGGCGGCATTACGACCCGACACACGACCAGTGGCAGTCACACGACCATTTGTACGCGTTGATTTTGTCGCAGGCACAACAACCGGGGCAGAAACATCCGCTTCCGCGATTGGGGCCGTCGGATCAACATCTTCTTCGACATATTCAATTACATCTTCGTAGAAGACGGGTGCAACCTCGGCAAAAGCGGGAAGTGCAATTAAACCGGCCAACACGGCAACAAATCGTTTCATGATATACTCTCTTTCCTGTTCTATTTACATGTTTATTTTATCACACTTTGTAATTCAATACAAGCACAAAAAAACGCATTTGCGGCATATGCAAATGCGTAAAACAGGTATAGCACCGGTAAAAAACTAGGAGCACATATTTGTATTATAATTCCAACCGTGTGGACAATAACACCCCGCCCCATCAATCCATTCGCCATTATAATAGGACACACAGTCGCTCAAATTATCATCAAAAGTACAATATGTTTTTGTTGAATCCCATTTATGTTCGGCAATACATTTACACGACCCGCTAACCCATTGACGTCCATATCCCACACAAGTTGACGATGTCCACTGGGTCGTATTGGTCGCAGAACCACCACCGGACGCCCCGCCAGATGTATTCATAATGCCGTTCACCCATGTAGTCATGGCCGCGGGTGTCGGATCGGCCGCGGCATTACCGTTTACGGACATGCACGTCTTAATCATAGAACGACATGCATTCATGGCGATGTTTTGGTTTGTGTCATAATTATTTTCACCCAGACATGACGTTACGTCGGATATGCATGTTTCGGCATAATCAGACAACAGATTATCCTGGGATACCTTAATCTGGGTCATGGTACGCATCAGGTATTCCTTGACGACACGATTGTCGGGCACATATTCTCCGTTACTAAAAGTATAATCCTGACATTTGTTCAAGACAGACGAACACATACCCTTGGCCTTGCCTTCTTCCATATAGCCAATTTTATACGCCAAATACTGGGACATTGTTTCGCCTGAATTCTCTGGATTGGTTGTAGGCAAAGTTGCAGTGATATAAGCACTAAGACCGCCTTCGGAAATCGTCGAACCATCCGCACCCCACGCGTTATACTTTTTACCCTCTTTGGTATAATTCCACGTTGCATACAGACCGTCGGTGCTGTATACATTTCCCGAATCCAATTGTAAACTGTTTGCCGTGTCAGGCACCGCCTGGCCCGGGGTGGAACCGATAACAATTTCACCGTTTACAATATATTTACCGGATGGATCCAAACAGTTTTCATAATCATTGCCACAAACATAGTCGTCCTGCATACAGGAATCAAGCGCATTTATACACCCGCGCAAATCATATGCATTTTTCTGTTGTGCAACCATTAGGCGCGCACGTTGCAAAACACTTTGCGCGTTACGAACCGTCTGGCGCATTTCGTCATTCGCATCGGTTAACGAACGTTCGTACGCAACACACTGTTTATCGATTTCAAGGTCATACGCATTTGAAACAACCGCAATATCAACACCCTGGGACTGACAATCGGTCAACACCGCCGTCTTGCATCGTGCGGCGGCGGTTTTATACAACTGTTCACCGCGCTGATTACTGATGGATGCGGTATTTGTGGTATTTGTTCCAAATAACGACCCCAAATCAAAACCTGCACTGCCGATATTAAAGTCAAGCAAACCAGACAAATCCATAGACACGCCCGCCGTAACATCAGACGATGCAGCCGTTCCCGGCTTAATATCAACAATCAGGCCCTTAATCTTGTCCAGACTGTTTTTCAACTGAGAATTATCAGTCGTGTTTTGCATTTGTAATTCAGCCTCGGTCTGAGAAAACAAGGTTTCAATTTCATACTTAGACAGGCCGATATATTGAATCTGTTGGGCAACATCCTGAAGCGCTTCGGTTGCCTGCTTCAACGCAGTTTCGGTCTTTTCATAATTCTTGATATTTTTCGAACATGAACAACGCCCCTGGTTATCATCCAAGACGTTACAGAAATTATCCATACATTCGGCATACTGCGCCTTGCAATACGAGGTCATTTGCGCCAAAGAATCCATCGAGGCCGTTACGTTCGCCATGCTTTCCGCACTTGCCACAGGTACAGGAGTGGTTTCATCATCCGAATTTGATATGGAAACAATCCCCTTGTCATTTATGTTGGTAGACATGGTTGTGGCACGTGCACGAACACGCGAACCAACCGTTGTCGCAATACGCGATGCGTTCACAGAAGATGCAGGCACAGCCGCGCGTCGCGTCGACACACCCGTACGAACGGCACCCGTCGATGCAGTTCGCGATACGGTCGCATCGCCCGTACGCGATGCAACACGCATCCCGGCCGTTGGGACAGTTGGCACGACCGTTGCCGAACGCGTTGATGCAACGACACGTCCCCCCGCCGCATTACGACTTGAAACAGACGACGACACATTTGATGGAACCGCGCGGGACACAGAACGCCCTGCGACGGCATCACCACGACGCGATGCGCGCCCCGCAGATGTCGCAGAAACATTTTCCGTATTAACCCCATCACGATAATCATTGTTTAATATTACTTCATCCCGGTAAACAAGTGCATTTTCCGCAAACGCAGGTAAAGTTAACAAACCACCAAGAAGGGCAAAAAAACGTTTCATGCAGTGACTCTCTTTCCTTAGTCTATTAGTTTTATTTTACACATTATATCAATATTAAACAAGTAAAAAATGCGTCCCGGGAGAATATTCCCAAATTATTAAAAAACATAATGAATTTTTATTGAACTTATGCTATTCTTTTTTTATAATCGTCGCCAAAGCAAGGGGATAAAAATTGTCGATCATAAAAAAAGTTTCAATGTGGATTTTAACATTACCGTTAATCGGGTGCACAACCGTCCCTACAACAACCAATGACGCCAGATTGGATGACTATGTTCCGAAAATTACTTCTGCTGATTTTGACTATGACCCATATAAAACCCCAATCGCACAATATTACGAACATGAACTGAATCAGGGGAAAGAGATTTCGGGCGCGACATTAATTGAAGACGGGCTGTCTGCATTTATTATCCGTTCGGCCTTTGCACGTATGGCAACAAAAACGATTGATTTGCAAACATATATTTACAGTAACGATTTTACATCCAAAGTTTTAATAGGCGAATTGAAAAACGCGGCGGACCGCGGGGTAAAAATTCGAATCCTGCTGGATGACTATGGAACAAAATCTGACATTGTGGATGTAACACTGTTAAATCAACACCCCAATATCGAAGTCAAGGTTTTTAACACCGTCGCCAATCGTTCAAAACTGTTGTATTATCCGCAGTTCTTGTTGGACTTTAACCGATTAAATTCGCGTATGCATAACAAACTGTTTATCGTGGACAATGTGGCGTACATTACCGGTGGTCGCAACGTGGGCAGCAACTATTTTTATCCGGAAACCGCATCGAATTTTTCAGATACAGACGTGTTGTTTATTGGTGACATGACGCGATATGCGACGGACAGTTTTAACGAATACTGGAACCACCATTTGGCAATACCTGCATCCGTTTTCCCCAAGGCAAAGTCTAAGCGCGCAATGAAAAAATTGGAAAGGACTTTTGCAGACCTGGAACAAAAAAGTGCAGAAAACATACGAAAATACAACACTGTTATTTCAATGGCACAACGCGACTTTAAACAAAAGAAATTTGATTTTAGTTGGGGACGGGGAAAATTCTTGGCCGACCCACCGGAAAAAGTTGAAATGACAATGGAAGAAAAAGAAAATTATCGCAGCGACATCATTCGCGCATTGCAACACCTGTGGGACAGGACAAACAGCTCTGTTTATATGTCGGCGGCATACTTTGTGCCGGGCCAAGGCGGACTGGAACACATGTTGCACGAAGAAAAATCGGGCGTACATATGACAATTGTTACGAATTCTTTGGCATCCACCAACGCACCGACCGTTTATGCAAAATGGGAAAAGTACCGCGAACAATTAATAAAATCGGGTGCAGATGTTTATGAATTTATGGTGTCGGCGGAAAACCTGCGCGGGAAAGAACACGACCGCGAAAGAAAGCAATCCAGTTTTTCCGTACTGCACAGTAAAACAATGGTGTTTGATGACAATATTTCATGGATAGGCAGTTTTAACCTGGACCCACGTAGCGCATATTATAACACAGAAAACGTTGCAATTTTTGAAAGCCGCGACTTTGCAAACAAACTGCGTGAAATGATATTAAAAGACACACAGACTTCGTGGCGTGTAACATTGGACGAAAAAGGTAATCCGATTTGGACCGGTTCACGCCCGGGCGACGCAACCCCGCGCGTACACAAACACGCCCCAGACACCAGCATTTTCCGTCGCGCATGGAAATGTATCAGTAACCTGGTGCCAGAAAAGTTTGTATAAGCAGAATTGATTAACAGTAAAAAATAACGGGGCAACGCCCCGTTGTTTATTAGTACGATTTTGCCACAAATACATACGTCGAATCATTATCATCCAGACAGCGACGCGTGATTTTATATTTTTCCATTAAACCTTCAAACTGTTCATTTGTGGTCATTTCATATTTGATGCGGAAAAATCCAATTTCACCGTTTGCCAAGGCCGCGTCCAATGCATCCAGATCTGCAACATCGTGTATCATTTCACGATTACGCTTTTCTACACGCGCAAGCATCGTGTCGTGAATATCACGCATAATATCGTTTACAGTCGCAATCAATTCATCCGTCGCGATTGTACGCTTGGATTCACGTCCCAAATCACGACGCGTAATTGTAACCACACCCGATTCCATTTCACGTGCACCAATTTCAACACGCAACGGAACACCACGTTTAATCCACTTCCACATTTTGTCGGGCGCACGCATATCAGACGCGTCAACCAAAACACGAACACCGGCACCACGTAATTTTTCACCAAACTCTTCGGCAAAGGCATTTAATTTTTCCGCCGTATCTTCGCGCGTGATTGGAATAATAACAACCTGGTATGGTGCAACGAACGGTGGCAAAATCAACCCATCGTCATCCGAGTGAATCATAAACATAGACCCCATCATGCGGGTTGTCGTGCCCCACGAAGTCGTCCAACCATGTTGCAATTTGCCGTCATTGCCCAAGAACTGAATTCCGAACGATTTTGAAAAATGCTGGCCCAGGTCATGGGATGTTCCGGCCTGTAAAGCCTTGCCATCCTGCATGATATGTTCCAGGGTATATGTGTGGTCGGCACCCGCAAAGCGTTCTTCGGGCGTTTTTTCACCCATGATAGAAGGAATCGCCAAAATGTCACGCATATAGTCACCATACATTTTATGCATTTTGCGTGCGTCGGCATTTGCCTCTTCGTGCGTTGCGAATACGTTATGCCCTTCTTGCCAATTAAATTCGGACGTACGCAGGAACATACGCGGACGCATTTCCCACCGCATTACATTTACCCACTGATTCAACTTTAATGGCAAATCACGATACGATTGCACCCAACGTGACATCGCTTCGCCAATAATAGTTTCGGACGTTGGGCGAATAATATATGGTTCGGTTAATTTTGAATCCGGATCAGGTTGCAATGTGCCATCAATCATTTTCAGGCGATGATGCGTGACAACCGCGCATTCCTTGGCAAAACCGGCGACATGTTCGGCCTCTTTGTTAAAAAAATCAATCGGTATTAATAAAGGGAAGTTTGCGTTTTGAACGCCATGCGATTTAATACGACGATCCATTTCATCGCGCATCAATTCCCATATCGCCCAACCATACGGTTTGATTGTCATACAGCCGCGCACAGGGGCACTTTCCGCCAAATCGGCGGCCACAATCAGATTTTGATACCATTCGCTGAAATTTTCAGCACGCGTTGGTGTAATTGCTGTTTTCATTTTCTAAATCTCTTTATTTTTATTTGTTTTTATTTTTTATCTTTTAATTCCATATATTTTTCCGACACTTGTTTTTGCAGTACGTCGGCAATCTGCTTTCTGTCCAACCCCGTCAGGGGTGGCGGTGGCAGCAGTGTAATTTCAACCATAAATCCACCCAGCATCATGATGTGAAATACCTGGCCAAAGGCACTGCGTTCACGTTTGCAATGCGGCCCCACATCCATCTTTTTGTTATCAAAATATGCGAAGTGATCGGCCAGGGTCTGTTCATCAATGACAGAACCGTCTTTATATCGATAATGCATTGCCATTGGCTGAACCGTCACGTTGGAATTTTCAACAAAGTTGAATAATGTACTTTTAAACGGTTTTACATACGCGCCGTTTGTGGTTGTGCCTTCGGGAAATAAAATCATTGGATATTTAACGGTTTGAACCGCCTTTTGCACCACCGCCAAGGCATCGCGCGCATGCGATGGACGACGATCAACAAATATCACACCAAACTTACGCGCAACCCAACCAACCAATGGCCAGTTTTCCATTTCCTTTTTGGCAATAAAACTGCCCCGAAAAACAGATGGAAATGTCGCGATTTCAAACACAGATATGTGATTAGCAACAATCATTAATGGGCGCGCATCCGATAATTTACCATGCACAACAACGCGAACACCCGACAATTTCACCAAAATCCACATAAATACGCGCATATAGCGTACAGACAAATCACCACGTGGCAGAATTAACAATATCGGCAACTGGATAACAACCATTATCCAAAATAATATAAATTTAATTGCCGCAGTTGTTGTATTAAATATATTTTGTTTGCGTAATTTTGCCATTTTGTTACTGTTCTTCGCTGTCTGATTTTTCATTATCTTCGACGTATTCTACATCATCTGCATCTTCGTGCAACAAAAATTCCACAAATGCACGCACAACACGGAATGGCCCAACAACCGGGAAAGTCATTATCTTGCCAACTGTCTTGATTATTTTATCCCTGTCTTCTTCGGGCGAACCAAGTGCGTTTTCACGTCCCAGGAAGTGCTTTTGATACGCGGCATTCATTTTGCGCGTTTCAACCATTACAAACACATCGTATGAATTAAATGGTGCATCTACAAAAACGCCACGCCCGAACGTTGCCCCCAGGCGCAAATACCCCTTAATCAACGGTGTCATTTCGGCACGCGCATCAGATTCATCAACAAATTCACGTGGCAAGATGTTCATACGCGCCAGTTTAGGATTCACCCCATCCGCAAATTTTTCCGGCAAAACCGTTGCACGAAGTCGCAGCGGTGTTAAGTGATTATAATACAAGTATGATATGGCCTGGGCCGAACGTGCAGGTTTGGTCCCAACAAAGGACGCGACACCAAATAACACGCCTATTTTACGGCGAACAATCAATTCACCCAGCCCCGCCCATAACATACGCATAACAAGTGCGTTTTCGCGATACGCCGGATCAACACACGCGCGTGACATTTCCGCAATGTTGCCACGATATTTTTTTATCTTGGATATATTAAATTCGTTTTCTGTATAAAAACCGCCCATCTTTTCGGCCGCACGACGGTCAATAATACGATACGTTCCAACAACACGCCCGTTATGAAACACCGCCATATATTCTGCAAAACGATCGTACGCGTCATATTCTTCGCCCAATGCACGCTGCTCTTCGGTTGCACCGGCCCCCTCTTCCAGACAAAAAACGTTGTAACGTAATTGACGAACCTGTTTACGTTCTTCTTTGTTGCGGGTTAAACGCACTTCGAAATCGCGTATCTTGATAGCCATAAATGTATCCTTTGTATATCTTATGTGTTCAAGAATACCAAACAAGCCCCAATTATTCAATTATTTTTATTTATGGCAAGCATGTATAAAATATATGTAAATATTACCTGTGTAATTCATCGGCCAAGGTTGCAATCGCAATGGCATACCAATTGGAATTATTCCATTTCTTAATCCGATAGAAGTTCGGATATGTCAGATATGCGGTTATAACCGGCATTGGCGCAACATCAACATCCATTGCAACAGATGCATTGGATGCATCACGCGCGGCCGTCACGGTGGCTATGTCTGCAACCAATCCCGCCATCATATCATTTTGCGGTATCATTGACCCATCGGGATTGGTAACACCCATAGACGCCCATTGCGGCAACGTTAATTTCGTTTTCCCGTCCAATAAAGACAAATCAAAATCGGCGGGCAAAATGACACGACGAACAATGCGCTGATTCTTGTCCCAACCCAATCGATTCAGGTAGTTTCCCGCACTGAACATTGCGTCACTGATATTATTTATAATGTCAATACGACCATCACCATTGCCATCGGCACCATATTGGGCCAATGTTGTTGGAATAAACTGAAAATGCCCCATGGCACCCGCCCAAGAACCACGAATATCATTGATTTGCAATTTATTTTTATCCGCAATTTTCATCAAAGCAATCAGTTGATTGGTAAAAAATGTTTCACGACGACCATCATACATTAGCGTAAAGAAGGCATCGGTTAATTTATGACGTGACTTTACCACTCCATAGTTTGATTCCATACCCCAAAACGCCAACAAAATATGTGGTGGCACCCCAAATTGCGCATCGACACGCGACAACAACGTCGGATATGTCATCCGCATCTTTTGACCGTTTGCAATCCGTGTTGGATTTACAGTACGCGCCAAATACCCATCCAGAGTTAATTTAAATTCCGCCTGATTTTTGTCACTTTTTACAATAGACGGAATAAAGGCCGGGGAACGCAACGTGTCATCTATGGTGGACGGCGATATATTTTCGGTCGCTGCGCGTGCGCGCACCGAATCCAACATTTCGTACCAACGTTCCACATTAAATTCACCACGCGTTGCATGCGCCGAAAAAGACATTGACAAAGCACACGCAATTATACACGCAACACCAGAAATTCGCATACCTGCCCCCCGATCTTATAATTAAAATGCGTATTTGATACCCAAATGCAATCCAAACGATTGCCATGTGGCACGTTTTAAAGAATCAGAAACCTGTTCTGTATAGGCGGAAACCGTTTCTAATAATGGAATATAATAAATACTGCCATCATCACCGATAATTTCCTGCATTACGTATTGACCGTTTTCGTCAATTACATATTGACTGTATTCTGCGACATATAATTCACCACCAATTTTGCCAACATGGAACAAGTTTGTATCAACCTTTAACGACAATTTAACACGGTCGGATAATTTGTAATTGTATTCCAATTCCGCCGCGTACGAATAGGCACCATTGCTGCCTTCGTCCAGGAAACTGGGGTTCTGTTGCCAATCGGTACGGTTCGGCCAAATACCTTCGGATGAATATTTAGGCAGACCAAACTGAAAATACATACGCAGGTTATCCTTTAACGTCATCTGCTTTTCAATTTCAAGCCCAACATAAAATCCAGACCAGGTTGTGTTATAGATATGTGTTGTACCTTCGACAATAACGGGACCATCGCCACCAATTATAACACACTCGCCCGCAGATACCCCCCACGGAACGGTTCCCATTGAAATTTCATAATCGCCGGTATATAACGTATCCCCCAGCGCACCAAAACCATCATAGTAACCAGACACAAGATTTGTTACAACCTTGATATCTTCGGGCGACATACAAACCTGGTAAAAATTGTCCGGTACTTCGACCCCGATGGGGGCCGAATAATAATTTCCCAAATCATCACCGTAAACATATTCACCCTTGTCCGTCATCAATGGCAGGTAAATGCCGGGGTTTGGATAATAATGATTGGACATTTCAAGGTTATGCTTGAATATTTCATAACCAAATGTTGGCGACAATTTCCACCCGCCAATATCCCATACATGATGCGCCGATATTCCAAAGCGGAAATAATTACTGCGTCCCGTTTGATCACCCATAGAAATGGTAAAGATTCCATAGCCCTGGTCCGCTTCGTCAAACGGTTTCAGGTCATAGTCCATGGACAGACCGCCATGCGACATATCACCGTACGCATATTCACCAAACACAGATAAATCAAAGTCGCGCAAACTAAAATTATGACGGGCACCAACACGGATTTCGTTCCAAATCATATCGTCCCATTCCAAAATGGAATTTACACCCGTTTCAAATTCAAAATCTGCAAAACGACGCGAATATCCCGCGTAAATCGATGTGGCCGGTTCGGATTCGGCGGGCAACGCAATACCATTTGGTGTCATGGTGCCCATTGTTGTCGGAACCGTTGGACGCGGAACCTGGTACGAATATGTTTGGGAATTTAAAACCTGTTTTGATCCAGACTGACCAACATATTTTGTGTATCCACGCGCCGCATAGCGATTATAGGCCGCCTGGTTCGCGGTGGGCGCAGCCTGACTTTGATAATATGCAGGCACCCCTTCGTTTGCGGCAAACACCGCCAAGGGCGCAAAAAGAGCCGATAAAAATGAAATAGTCCTGACCTTCATCGTACTAACGTTGGGTTTATTATATCATAAAAATAAAAGACATAAAAGTGTTTTCATTTATCCCTTGCACACAAAAATTTGGGCGCTAGAATACAACAACAATGAAAAACATCGCACACAATATCTATATTCACGTTCCCTTTTGTATGTCCAAGTGCAATTATTGCGCCTTTTTTTCACGGGCGTGCGAAAACCCAGACTGGGACCAATACACATGTGGGATATGCAATGAAATAAAATACTGGGGTGAAAAACTGGGTGGGATTGATATCCCAACAATCTTTTTGGGTGGCGGTACGCCATCGCTGATGCCGGTGGCGACAATGGAAAAAATCCTGGGGGAAATACGAAATAATTTTAACATTTCCGATGGCGCAGAAATCACCATGGAATCCAACCCCGGTACATTGGACACGGGCAAGTTGCGTGATTTTAAAAACGCCGGAATAAACCGATTGTCGGTTGGGGTGCAAAGCCTGGATGATAAAAAACTGCAATTCCTGGGGCGGCGACACAGTGCACACGATGCACGGACGCTGATTGATGCGGGGTATGATATGGGACTGCGCGTATCGGCGGATTTTATATACGGCCTGCCCGGGGATACGGAACAAGCCGTTGCGGAAATGTGCAACCAAATAAACAACATCGGATTAAAACACGTTTCCATGTACGAATTAACCATTGAAAAAAACACACCTTTTGGGCGCATGAATTTGAACATGCCATGTAACGAAGAAATGGCAAAAATGTACATGGCGATACAAAGCAATTTGAAGTTGGGGCGCTATGAAGTATCCAACTATTGCGCCGGGGGTGAACATTGCCGACACAATCAAAATGTCTGGGACGGTGATGCATATATCGGCATTGGGCGCGGCGCGGCGGGACGCGTATTTATTGACAACAAATGGTTTGAGCAAATGGGGGCCGGCGAACATTTTTCAGAAATACCATCCGAAACACGCGCAACAGAAATGATAATTACCGGCATGCGAACGACCCGGGGATGTCGGTTGACAGAAACAATAAAAAACGTTATTGATATAGACTGGGTACAAAAACATCCGGAATTAGTCAAAACAGAAGACAATCGAATTCGTGCGACCGATATGGGGATGATGATTCTGGATGAATTATTGGTAAACATAATACGGTAAAGGAAAATGGAACATAAAATACTGAATATCATAGGAATTGTTGCGGTTGCAGCCGCAATCGTATGGGCAAATATTTCACAAAAGGAGAAGATAGTGAATACAGGCATAAAACTTGAAAACATGGATATGACGGTTAATCCGGGAAACGATTTTTATGAATACGCCACACGCGGTTGGCAACGCGCGAATCCAATTCCAGATGATTACAGCCGATACGGTGCATTTGAAGTATTGCGTAATACAAACCTGGAAAGAACACGTGAAATCGCAGAACAAGACAATGGCAAAATCGGAACACTGTATGCAGTCGCAATGGATGAAAAAAAATTAAATGCAGATGGCGTAGCCCCCGTCGCACCACAGTTGGCCGAAATCGATACACTGACACGCGCAGACCTGGAATCATATTTGGGAAAAATGTTTACATATTCATCGGCTTTTTTTAGTGACGGTGTGGCATTGGACGAAATGGACAGCGAACATTTTCTTTATAATATTGGCCAGGGTGGATTGGGACTGTCACGCGACTATTATTTCGACACAGATGCAAAATCGATTGAGGTACGAAAAAAATATAAAGAGTTTATTGAAAAACAGATGAAAAATTTTGGAATCGCGGTCGATGTAGATAAACTGTATGCATTGGAAGAACGTATGGCAAAATCTTTCTATCCCAAGGAAAAATTGCGCGATCCGCACGCAAACTATCACAAAATGAGCATTGCCGAAATCAAAGAAAAATTCCCCGGTTTTGATTGGGATGTATTTTTGTCCGAACGTGGGGCAACGGCCGCAAAAGATATAAACATCGGCCAACCCGAAGCAATCGCAGAATCAATCGCAATTATGAACGATACCGATTTTGAATTAATCAAAACATATTTGAAATATCGTATTGTTGGCGCCGCCGATTCCGTATTGGATGATAAAACATACGACATTTCTTTTGACTTCTATAACCGCACAATGGCGGGACAAAAAGAACAAAAACCACGCTGGAAACGCGCGGTCGCAATGATTGACGGTTCGTTGGGCGAAGAAGTTGGGCGACTGTATGTGGAAAAATATTTTTCCGATGATGCCAAGGAACGCATGCAAACATTGGTAAAAAATCTGCAACGCGCATACGCAATGCGTATAGAAAAGTTGGACTGGATGTCAGACAAGACCAAGGAAAAAGCGTTGGAAAAATTATCAACATTTCGTGCAAAAATCGGATTCCCAGATAAATGGCGCGATTATTCAAAACTGGAAATAAAAAACGATTCATTATGGGAAAATATGATGCGTGTTGCACAATTCGAAGACGCATTTTGGATTGAAAAAATTGGTCAGGAAAAGGATCCGACAATTTGGTATATGAACGCACACGAGGTTAACGCGTATTACGACCCGTCGACAAATGAAATTTGTTTTCCGGCCGGAATATTGCAATACCCCTTCTTTGACATGGATGCGGATGACGCATTTAACTATGGCGCGATTGGCGCAGTTATCGGACACGAAATGACACACGGATTTGATGATTCGGGGCGCCACTTTGATAAAGATGGAAACATGCGCGATTGGTGGACGGCCACGGATGCCGCGGGATTTGAAGAACGCGCAAATGTTATGAAGGAATTTTTCAACAACATAAAAATCAATGACGAAGTAAATGCAAATGGCGAATTTACATTGGGCGAAAACCTGGCCGATTATGGTGGGGTTACAATCGCATTTGATGCATACAAAAACTTTGGCACACCATCCGTTGGTGGCGACGAATTGGCCGCAGACAAAAGATTCTTTGTCGCGTATGCGGGTGCATGGGCACAAAACATACGCGCCGAAGAAGAACTGCGCCTGACCAAGGTTGATGAACATTCACTGGGGAAAAATCGCGTTAATGGAATACTGCCCCACATTGGCGCATGGTATGATGCGTTTGATATAAAACCAGAACACACAATGTACATCGCCCCCGACAAACGTGTAAAATTATGGTAAAAAAGCCCCGCCAAACGGCGGGATTTTTTTACACAAAAAAAAACCGCCGACGATTACTCGCCGACGGTCGCTCCCTTCCTTCCGATAAACGGAAACTGAGTGGTGTATTACGCAGCCATTGCAACACCGGACTTAACAGAATTATCTGATGCATCCATAATCTTTTTCGCTTCGGCAAAGACCATTTCTTTGACACGCAGCGCCAAGTCACGTGTTTCCATGGTTTCGGCCGGCACATCAAAATTGTCTGTGCGAATCTGTAATGAAACATACGCACCAACCAATGACGGACGTGATAAATCTTCGATGGAACGCGGCGCATTGTTTTGACCAATTTTTAATTCATCGGCCAGGGATATAATCTGACGATCTTCGTTTACCCAAACAGTTGTTGTTAAAACCTGGTTCAATGCAATCATAATTTCCTTGATATTTTTTGGCATGCGCGTTCCCCTCCTTATGGGCGTATGTTGCAGAAAACTGTTTAAATTTATGTAAACACAAACGTATTTACAAAATCAGACACAATCTTCTTGGTTTATTTTTTGTTTTTCCCAAAAAACCGGCATTTTCGCGGAATTCCGGGACTTTTATTTCTTTTTCCCTTGTCTATACAAACATCTTAGAACAAAAACGAATCGCAGGTCAAGCATAAAATGCATTTATTTTAAAATTATTTTAATTTTTTTATTTTTATTCACACAAACCATAATTTACCATAAAAAAACCATAAAATGTCATTGACAACCATAAATTCCCGTGCTAAGTTTCGTATGAAGCAACAGGAAAGAGAGGTCGGGAACAATCCCGATTAAAGAAATCATAAAATGTCATTGTTTCTCTCATCTTATGAAAATCGTTTGGATACCAAGGGACGCGTTTCTGTACCCGCCTCTTTCCGGGCTTCGGTTAACAATGAAAAATTTCCGGGCGTTGTATTATTTCGTTCTTTTACACATAACTGTATCGAAGGCATGACCATGTCACGCATGGAACAAATGGCCACCGCAACCGATAAAATGGGCATTTTTGACAGCGAATTGGATGACTTGACGGCAATGCTGTTTGCAGATGCACGCGAATTGGCATTTGATGTTACGGGACGTATCGTTATTCCCGCCGATATGTTGGCACACGCCGGAATTACAGACCGCGCCGTATTCGTTGGTCGCGGCAACAGTTTTCAAATATGGAATCCGGATGAATTTCGTGCAGCACAGGAAAAATCATTGAACAATTTGCGCAGGACGCGCCCGAATCTGAAAATCGGCGAATAAACCAAGTTTCCTTCCAAGTAGTAAAAAACGCCCCGCAGGGGGCGTTTTGTTTAGGGGCGCAATGCCGCAATAATTTCTGCAAAGTTTTCCGCCGCAGGACCATGTGCATTAATATCTGAAAAACGAATATTTTTTACCGTACGTAACCACTCAATCGCGGGAACCGTAATTTGACGATAATTATCCAGGCGCCGGCGAATAACCGCCGGGTCCGCATCATCGGCACGCCCACCGCCTTCGCGGATACGTTTGTTTATGCGTTCAACCAACACACTTTCGGGAACGTTTAAATAAATGACATGGATATCAAATTTGTCCGCATAATTTTTGACCAACCATTTTGCCTGACTTAATTTACGCGGAAAACCGTCCAGGATAATATCGCGATCCGACGTCATTTTTTCACGCATCAAATCAAACAACATATCATCGGGAACCAGGTTGCCCGCAGAAATAGTTTTTGCAATTTCAGAATCCGCCGGCATGGCACGCAGAAGTGCGCCAACCTCGATATGATTAAAATCATGACGCGCCGCCAACATTCGCGAAAATGTGCCCTTGCCTACGCCTTGGCCACCCATCATAACGATAATTTGTTTTTTATTTGTCATGTAATGATTCTATCATAAAAAACACGGCCGGGCAAGATTGCACGGCCGTGAAATAATTCATATGAATACAAATTATTTTTTGCTGTTTTCAATAGCAGCGCCCAAGATGTCGCCTAAAACAGAACCGCTGTCTGCTTCGTTTGCGAATTCTTTAACCGCCTGCTTTTCCAATGTCACCTGTAATGCACGGACAGACAATTTAACAGTGTTGTCTTCAACGGAAACAACAGATGCTTCGACGCTGTCGCCAATGCTGTATTTTGATGTATCCTGTTCTGACTTTTCACGTGACAGGTCTGTGCGACGGATAACACCGCGTACATCGCCCGCCAATGTCAAAACCAATTCATCAGGTGTAACTTCGGAAACTGTACCGCATACAACCGCGCCTTTTTTGATGGCTGCCGCATTGTTTTCGGCACTTTCTGTCAACTGTTTGATACCCAGTGTAACACGTTCTTTTTCCGGATTGATGTCCAAGATTTTCGCGGTTACTTCCTGGCCACGAACGAACTTTTTCAGTTCTTCTTCGTCCAGTTTGTTCCATGACAGGTCAGAGATATGAACCATACCATCCAATTCCGGTGTCAGGGCCACAAACAAACCAAATTCAGTTGTGTTTTTGATTGGGCCTGTGATTACATCGCCAACATTGTGGTTTTCTGCAAACTGTTTCCATGGATTTGGTTGCAGTTGCTTGTACCCCAATGAAATGCGACGTTTATCCTGGTCAATACCCAGAACAGTAACAGTTACATCCTGGCCGTTTTGCAAAACTTTGCTGGGGTGGATGTTCTTGTTCGTCCAGGACAGTTCAGACATGTGAACCAGACCTTCGATATTGTTGCCCAAATCGATAAATGCACCATAATCTGTCAAAGAAGACACTTTACCGGTTACTGTATCACCAACGTTGAACGCACGTGATGCGGTTTCCCATGGATCTTCTTCCAGTTGTTTCATACCCAACGAAATACGATGAGATTCTGGGTCGAATTGGATAACCTTGACCTTGATCGTTTCACCAACGTGAACCAATTCGCGTGGATGATTTACGCGTTTCCATGACAAATCTGTCACGTGCAACAAACCATCGATACCACCCAAATCAACGAACACACCGTAATCTGTGATGTTCTTGACCGTACCTTCCAGAACTGCGCCCAACGAGATATTCTTCATCGCTTCTTTCTGTGCAGCGGCGATTGTATCAGACTGAATCGCGCGACGAGATACGATTGCGTTTGTGCGCAATGCATCCATTTTCAATACGCGGAATTTGTCTTTTAAGCCAATCAAAGATTTTGCATCGCGGATTGGTTTATGATCAACCTGGGATGATGGCATAAATGCAAATACGCCATTGATATCCACGGTGAAACCACCACGAACAACGTCGATAATTGTACCTTCGGGGTCGATACCTTCGGCAACTGTCTTTTCCAAATCTTTCCATGCCTTTTCAGCACGTGCCTTGGTATAAGACAAGATGGCGGTACCTTCGCGGGATTCATAACGTTCAACAAAAACGTCAATAATATCACCAACAGATGGTACAGATGCACCGAATTCTTTTAAAGGAACGCGACCTTCGGATTTCAGACCAACATCAACCATTGCGAAATCACCACGGATATCTTTGACCGTACCCTTGGTGGCATAGCCCTGTAATGTTTCCTGGGAACCATAGTTTGCGTCAAACATCTGGACAAAATCTTCGCCAGATAATGGATTAAATAAATCTTTGGATAAATCTTTCATAAGAAAATATTCATCAAAGTTTGCCATCGCCAATACTTTGTTAAAATAGACGAGGTCTTGTGGGGTTAATCGGACCGACAATGCGCCCACCCGCAAAGTCGAACGTATTATATATAACTTTTTGAATTTTGCAAGGTTTTATTGACTTTTAAAAACACTTACTGTATGATGCCGGTCATGAAACATTATTATTATCAAAAGTACCCTTATCTTAATTACCCATTCTTGGACGAAGAGGGCGACGCATGGTTTATGTTTTCTATCCCTGCGTATCGCCTGGCGCGCATGTATGAGTCAAGAATTGGACGTGCCCCAAAATCTTTTTTTGACTGTGGGGCCGCAACCGGCGAAATTTTAAGACAGGCCGAAGACATGGGAATCCAGGCAAGTGGAATAGATATAAAACAATATCAAATACCCGTTCGAAATGCGTATCTTTTTAAATCGGGCCAGATTCAAATCAGATCTATTTTAGATTGCGCGCCGGTTAAAGCCGACCTGGCATATTGCAATGGAACGCTGACCTATATGAATACACACACATTACCATTAGCGTTGGAAAAGTTTAAAAACGTCGGGATGCTGATTACAATTCATAATACAACAGAAGATGTGATTGCGGCACGAAAACAGGGCGACGAATTGCTGTACTGTTGCGAGCCACGACTGATTAAACCGCGCGATTGGTGGATGGAAACGTTTGATAAAAATGGATTTATGGTCGATTTCGACAACGAACATCAATGCTTTTGCGCAATTCCAAAACAACAAAAAACACGTTAAAAAACCGCCCATTTGGGCGGTGTGTTTATTTTTCGGGTTCGGCATTAATTGTTGCACGAACATCCGCCAATGCGCGCGCCCGTTCGGCAATCAAGCCGTTCAGATTTGCCTTGGTCAATTCGGCGGTATACCCAATAGAATTAGCAAATGCCAAGGCATCGCTGTTACCGTGGGTTTTTACCGCAAATCCACGCAACCCCAGGAACGTTGCCCCCGCATATGAACGCGGATCAATTTTATGTTTCAATCTTTTAAACACATGAATCAAGAAGAAGGCGCCAATTATTGCCAAAACAGACTTCTTGAAATTTTCAACAACGACACGTTTTACCAGGCGTGCGGTACCTTCGACCGTTTTTAATACAATATTTCCGGTAAAGCCATCGGTAACAACAACCTGGACACGGCCAGCACTGATGTCATTGCCTTCGACAAAGCCGATATAATCATACGGCAATTTATCCTTGTTTTCGGTCAGAATTTTATTCAAATGAACCAACGTTTCGTTACCCTTGGTCTCTTCTGATCCGATGTTCAAAACACCCAACTTTGGCCGTGGCATTTTTCCGACCACTTCGGCATAAACACTGCCCAAAATGGCAAAATCAAACAGAATTGTTTCGTCACATTGAACATTTGCCCCCAAATCCAACACAACAACACGACTATCCCCGGCACCGGACGGCAACATAGTTGTAATCGCAGGACGCGAAATACCATCAATCGTCTTTAATGCCAATTTTGACAAAGACATTAAAATACCGGTATTTCCCGCACTGATTACCGCGGCAGAGTTGCCTTCGCGAACATCCTTGATCGCCATGTACATGGACGTATCCTGGGCATGACGCAGAACATCCATAACCTTGTCCGTGGGTTTGATAACGTTTGGCGCATGAATTACTTCGCAATTACGGGAAACACGTGGATATTTCGCCAACAGGCGACGCAGTTTCTTTTCATCACCAAACACACGAAAGAAAACACGCCCTTCACCGTTTTGGTATAAATACTGATTCATACCACCAAGAACGGCATTCGGCCCCTTGTCCCCGCCCATGGCATCAATGGAAATAATTTTTTTATCTTCTGACATAGTATATAAAAAGGCAGAAAAGGCACAAAATATGCGCCCTGCCCCTGCCCAAATTTTGATTAGATTAAATTATTTTGCACCGCATGCAGGACAAACGTGATGTGGACGTTTCTTTTCGCCACATGTTTTGCATACGCCACATGGCATCACAGACAATGCATCATGTGAACGACGCTGTGCGGAACGTGCTTTACTTGTTTTACTTTTTGGCGTTGCCATTTTATATCCTTTTTATTTTATAACTGTCCTATTCTATTCATT
>JAZSNY010000038.1:0-7446 GCA_045536625.1 Candidatus Enterousia sp. | reverse complement strand
CTATGTAGGACGCGAAAATGCAGAAGACAGGTTGATGTAGGTATGCAGAACAAAGAACGTTTTTTAGATGCAAATATTCCTGACGAGATGGTGGCGGGAATTCGACCGCGCACTTTGTCTGATTTTGTCGGTCATGAAAGTTTAAAGCAGAATTTGTCGGTGTTTATTTCGGGGGCACGTTCCCGGGGCGAGGCAATGGATCATGTTTTGCTGTATGGGCCCCCGGGCTTGGGTAAGACGACGTTGGCGCATATTGTGGCAAATGAATTGGGAACAAATTTTCGTGCAACGGCTGCACCAATGTTGACCAAACAGGGGGATTTGGCGGCGATATTGACAGCTTTGGAACCAATGGATGTTTTGTTTATCGATGAAATTCATCGTTTGCCAACAGCAATTGAAGAAGTCTTGTATTCTGCAATGGAAGATTTTAAGTTGGATATCATGTTGGGCGAAGGCCCCAGTGCAAAAAGTGTTCGTATCGACCTGCCCCCGTTTACGTTGGTGGGGGCGACAACGCGTACGGGATTGTTGTCGAATCCGTTGCGCGACAGGTTTGGAATTGATTTGCGATTAAGTTTTTATTCACCAGAAGATTTGGCAAAAATTATTGTGCGCAGTGCAAATATCCTTGGGACGCCTATTGATATAGATGGGGCGTTGTTGTTGGCGCGCTCTGCACGTGGTACACCGCGTATTGCAAATCGTTTGTTAAAACGTGCGCGTGATTTTGCAGGCGCGCTGGGAAAATCGCAAATAACGGCTGATACGATTAAAACCACCCTGTTCCAGTTGCATATTGATGCATGTGGTTTGGATGAAATTGATCGTGAATACATGAATATGATTGTCAAATTTTATGCGGGTGGGCCGGTGGGGATTGAAAACCTGGCGGCGGCTTTGTCCGAACCTGCGGATACGATTGAAGATGTGATTGAACCGTATTTGATGCAGTTGGGTTTTGTGCAGCGCACGCCACGTGGACGTATAATTACGGATGCAGGGTATGTGCATTTAGGATTGGAAAAATAGTATGTTGCGTTTTGTTCGTTTCTTTATAGTGCTGTTGATGGTTTCGGGATGTGCGTCGGATGTGGTGTATAAAAATAATACCAGACCATATGAGGTCGGTGGTAATAAATATTATCCTATGGCCACGGCGACAACCGGTTTTTCTGAATCAGGGGTGGCTTCGTGGTATGGAAAAAAGTTTCATGGGCGCAAGACGGCCAGTGGTGAAAGGTATAATCAAAATGCCATGACGGCTGCGCACAAGACTTTGCCATTTGGTACACGGGTGCGTGTTACGAATTTGGAAAACAAAAAATCTGTTAGTGTGGTTGTTAACGATCGTGGACCCTTTGTGAAGGGGCGTATTATTGATGTGTCGCGTGCGGCAGCAAAAAAGTTAGGGATGCTTGATTCTGGGACTGCGCGTGTACGTATCAAGGTAGAAAAATAGTTATGAGTAAAATACATAAATTCCCTTTTACAATTGCCTATGCGGATACGGACGCCGAAGGTATTGTATATCATGCGCGATATTTGGAAATAGCCGAGCGCGCACGTATGAATTGGCTGCGTGGGCATGTCGTTGTTGGTGATGATATAGGTTTTGTTATACGGGAATTAAGTATTAAGTATATATGTCCCCTGCGCGCGGCGGATGACTTTATTGTCGAAACACAAATGCTTGATGTTGGGGCGGCGGTTGTAGAAATAGAACAAAAGTTCGTGAAAGATAATGTTGTTTGTGCTATAATAAATCTTAGGGTTGCGTATTTGGGGGCGGATATGCGTCCGAAACGGATTCCGGGTCAGTTTATAGATGCTTTGGTGTAATAAAAATTATAAAGGGTAAGAGAGATGGAAAGTAGTTTTTCTTTGTTAAGTTTGTTTACAGGCGATTGGATGACCGTATTTGTGTCAATCGTTTTATTGGGGTTCAGTGTTATGTCCTGGGCCGTAATTATTGAAAAAGTTCGTTTATGGCGTGGGCAGAAAAGAAATCCGATAAAAATGAAGCCAAATGAAAATTTGGATGTGTTTATTAGGCCTTTTGACAAGAATTTGTGGTTCTTGTCCATGGTGGCGTATATTTCCCCGTTTATAGGTTTGTTTGGAACCGTTTGGGGGGTTATGGATTCTTTTGCTGCCATTGGGGTTAATCAGTCGGTCAGTATCGGTGTTATTGCGCCAGGGTTGGCGGTGGCGTTGGGAACAACGGCGTTGGGGTTGATTGCGGCTATTCCTGCGGCAATCGCACAACAATATTTTTCCAAGAAGGCCGATGATTTGTACGAGCGCTTGGATTGTGCATGTAAAGAATTAAAGAATCAAAAATAATGGTGGTGTTATATGTCCAGGCTAAGACGTAGAAATTCAGATGCTGCAATTCAATTAACGCCGATGATTGACGTTATGACGGTGTTGTTGGCGGTCTTTATGGTGACAACGCCGATGATGACGACGGGAATTGATTTGGAATTGCCGCGCGCGGGTGCATCGGCCATGACCGGAAATGATCATGCAATTCAAATTAGTGTGGATTCAAAGGGACGTTATTTTTTGAGTCAGATGGAATTGCCCCGTGACGAGGTCGTTAAACGTGCGATTGCAATGCGTGGGGAAAATCCAAATTTGACAATCATGATAAACGGTGACACGCATGCTGACTATGGCGCAGTTATGTCGATTATGGGGCGTTTAAAGGATGTTGGTTTTCAAAAGGTTGGATTAAGAACGCAACCGGAATAAGATATGGCAAAGTTTAACCTGTTTTCATCGGAAAATTTTTTGATATCACTGGCGGGGCATTTGGTGTTGGTGGCGATTATGCTGACCTCGTTTGTGATTGTGGTTAATCGTGCAAAAATGGTTGCGCCCGATAGAATTCAAATTATGGAAATTGATTTGGATGATGTTGTTGTATCGGGCGAAGAAACCAAGTTGTATAATGTCGGAAATGTCGCGGAGCCTAAGCCTGATGTGCCAACGCCCGCACCCGTGGCGCAGCCGGACAAGGAAGACAAACCCACCGAAGAAGAACCAAAAGAGATAGAACAGCCAACGTTGGTAGAGGTACCACAGGAAAAGCCCAAGACGGAAGACGAAAAAGTAGATAAAAAGCAAGACGATAAAAAGCAGGAAGAAAAAAAGGTTGAGTCTAAACCGGTTGAACCGGCGCCTGCGCCCAAGAAGAAAAGGGTTGTGCGTGTTAATCGCGAAGTGTTATCGTTGGACAGAACGCTAACGGTGTCTGTTGTTGATGCGTTGCGTGTTGCGATGACGCGTTGTTGGGTAATTGACAGCAAGCGTCCCGATATTGCCGATATTCGTGCCGTTGCGCATTTGACCATGCGAAAAAATGGAACTGTGCGTGATGTTTGGTTTGAATCCGAGGCACGCGCAGAAACAGATCCGGCCTTTGCGTATGTGTTGGAAACAATACGTAATGCAATTAATGTGTGCCAGCCTTTGCGTATGTTGCCGGAAAAAGAATTTTCAAAGTGGGAAAAAATTCAGTTAACTTTTTATCCGACACAGGGTAAAGTTATGTGACGTGGGGCCTGCGGGGAGAGAGATAAACCAAAGGCACAAATATGCATAAGTATTATTCCGAAAATTGGTATCAGGCCACAGAAAAATTTTATAAAAATGCGGGCGCGTGTGGTGACTTGCGTTGGTGTGTGGCGCCGGGGCATGATTTTGATATCCCGTATGTTTTAATTGGTGATGGTCCAAACAAGATTGTTATAAATTCCGGTGTTCATGGTATCGAAGGCTATTTTGGCAGTGCAGTGCAAAATATGTTCTTGGACGTGTTTGCCAGGAAATTAAAACCCGATTTTTTACGGAATTATACCATTGTGTTGGTTCATGTGATAAATGGTTGGGGGATGCAAAATCGGATGCGTGAAGTATTTGATACGAAACGTGGTGGTGTGGTTGATTTGAACCGTAATTTTGGGGTTGATTTTTCAAATCCCTGTGCCCTGCCCCAAAATCCAAAGTATGATTTGGCGCATGATTTATTGTTGTCTGCGCCCGATGCGATAAAAAAGAAAAATGCAATCAAGAAATTTCGACAAAATCACATAAAAGATGGTGCGTGGGATGCGATAAGTCATGGTCAATACAAACACCCATTTGGTCTGTTTTATGGTGGTGCCGCGCCAATGACAGAAAACAAGATGGCCGTTCATGTCTATGATGATATTATGCGTGGTGCAACAAGTTTGCTGTCGATTGGGTTGCATACGGGCCTGGGGCGTTTTGACAGAAAAAGGGGAAGTGTTACGGCTCAGTTATTGGTGTCGCATCCCGCAAGCCATGAAAACACTATTTATTTTCAAAATTTGTTTCGCGGTACAGATATTGTTTCGGATGAACGTGCCAAGGATGGACCGGTGTTGTTGGGTGACCTGGTGGATTATTTAGAGGTACGATATGGGGCGCCTGGACGGCCTGTATATACAGCAGATTTTGAAATTGGTACGGGGGAATTTCCGATAATGTCGCCCATATATAAACGTATGGATATGGGGGATGCGCGTTATGATTTGATAAATCATGGCAAGATTAATTCGCAAACATGGGCGAATTTAACGGAAAGTTGGTACCCTTCGGATGTTCGATGGCGTGATGCGGCGTTGTCACGTGCCTTTGTTTTATTTTCGGAATTGGTGGCCCGACAAACACAAAAAATACGACGATAAGGTCGTATTTTTTTGTTGACATGTTGTTCCTTTGTCATATGTGTATATACATGTGTTTTTTTTCGGTCCGGTATCCGTTTTTTGGGTTGACGTAAAGCCCCTTTTTTTTCTAGGATTTATATTAAATGAGAGGGTAAGTACATGAACTTAAAACGCTTTACGTCCGTATTTCTGTCACTTTTTGCATCCTTGATGCTGTCGATTTTTGTCGCGTCCGAATCGTTCGCGGCAACGTATCAGCCCGGGCAAACGATAAATTATGATTGGTATGGGGATATTACATTTACCGCGACGTATGCGGAAGTTTTGACGACGGTGGTTTCGCTTGATAATGCGGGGGCGACGACCAAGGGTACTGAAGAGATATATATCGTTGCGAATGATGCTGTATATTTGGATGCGGATAAGACAAAGAAAATTACAACCAATACTAATCCAATTACCGTACCGGAACGTAAATATACCGTTACATATAATACAAATGGTGGAAATACAATATCGTCGGCCACCGCGGAATATGCGTTTGATGGGTATTTTAGACCTGGGGCAATAGAGGGCGACTATCCCGATATTACATCGGATGGGTATATTGATAGTGAAGGTACGCTTGATGTTATGCTTTCTGATCCAGAATGGTTTGAAGAGTTAAATGCATGGTGGACGCCGGCGTCGGTTACCCTGCCTACACCGACACGTGCGGGATACACGTTTGCGGGATGGTACATCGACAGCAACCTGACACGCCAGGTTGGTGATGCGGGCTCATTATATACGCCGACAGCAGATGTAACACTGTATGCTAAGTGGACTTCGAACAAATATACCATCACACTTGATAACGCTGATGCGACGACCGATGGTACGGACAAGGCGTATTTTGTAAGAATGGATACTATGTATTTGGATGCGGATTTGACCAAGCCTATGACGACCACGGCCAATCCAATTACAGTGCCAAAGCGTGAATATACGGTAACGTATAATGTAGATGGTGGGACACTAAGTTCGACCAGTGCAAAAGTGGCGTATTCGTTTGCGGGGTATTATAATTATTCTGCGGCGATTGCGGGCGATAGTGCAAATCGTATTATTATGCCCACCGGTTATGTTGGCGATGATCAGGGGGGGTATATTGCCGCAACCAACAGTCAGGATATAACCCTGTATGCGAAATGGACAAGCGGTTCGGTCACCCTGCCCACGCCAACCCGTACGGGATACACATTTGGCGGTTGGTACAAGGAAAGTGCATTGACGAACAAGGTTGGTGATGCGGGTGCGTCATACACACCAACGGCGAATGTAACGCTGTATGCCAAGTGGACCGCGAATACATTTAATGTCGCGTATGCAAATGGTGGTGGCACGGGTTCTGCACCGACCAGTCCGACCAGTTGTACCTATGGGACAACGTGTACAGCGCCGGCAAACACATATACCCGTGCCGGATATGAATTTAATGGTTGGGCATGTACGGCCAGCAGTGGTTCGTGTGCGGCGGCAACATATGCGGCGGGTGCAGATATTTCCCGTGCAACAACCGTGGCCGGTGCTACGATTACCCTGACCGCGATGTGGAAAACGGGTGAGGAAAATACAATTACTTTGGATGCCGCGGGCGGTGTGATTATGTCGGGCAGCAGTGTTGTTTCTGGATCGACCTGTACGGTTGAAAGTGCGGATATCGTTTTGCCAACACCGACCAAAACGGGTTATACTTTTGTTGGGTGGTACAATGCCGCGGGTACCAAGGTAACAACGATTGCCAAGGGAACCTGTACAGAAGATATCAGCCTGACTGCGCGTTGGACGGCAAATACGATAACCATCGTGTACGATACCGGTGTTGGTGTGACTGTACCTGATACGGTGTGCACATATGATCAAGATTGTTTCTTGGCCGGGATTGATTCGTTCTCGAAATCGGGGCATGTGTTCAAGGGATGGGCCCAATCATACTATGACGATTGGTTGCAACCGGGACAAAATGTCAAGAATATAGTTTCAGAAGGTAATGTGAATTTGGGGGCAATTTGGCAGGCCTGTGATGCTTGCTCGGGAACGGGTGTATCGTGTCAAATGTCGGTTGTCAACAATGTGTGTAAGTATACGACCACGTGTTTGGAAGGATATGGCAACATGACCAATTCTGGGAAATATAATGCGTCGTGTTCGTTGTCTCAGTTCACGATTACATACAGCGGGTCTGACCTGGCTGCAGGTGGGTGTGATATTGGCAGTGCAATGACCCTGCCGACAGATGTTACCAAGACTGGGTACACATTTGCAGGTTGGTATACGGCACAGACCGGTGGAACGCGTATAGTTGAATTGGCGGTGGGTGAATGTAATGCAGACATGACCGTGTATGCGCGTTGGACACCGAACAATTACGCGATTACATTGGATAATGCCAGTGCGACCACCAATGGTACGGCCAGTATCTATACCACGTATAACACGAACGTGTATTTGGACAGTTCGCGTAGCAAGGCAATGACAACATCGGCCAATCCGATAACCAAACCGTCACGTGTTTACACGGTAACGTATAATGCGAACAGTGGTTCAGTAAGTCCGACCAGTGCGACATCTACGTATACGTTCAAGGGTTATTACAGTGCCGCATCCAATGGAACGCAGTACATCAATGCCAGTGGTAATATCACGTCGGATGGATTGATCGCGGGTAAAGGTTACACGGCAGCCAAGACGTGAAACGCCCAGT
>JAZSNY010000010.1:0-8992 GCA_045536625.1 Candidatus Enterousia sp. | reverse complement strand
GTATGTATGATTTCTTGGATAAATTGATTACAGTTGCATTGCCACGTGTAAAGGACTTCCGTGGTTTGTCAAAATCAAAATTTGACGGTCGTGGTAACTATGCGTTTGGCGTCAAAGAACACTTAATCTTCCCAGAAATTTCTGTTGATAAGATTGATGCCATCCGTGGTATGGATATTGTTATTGCTACTACAGCAAAAACAGATGATGAAGCACGTGCATTGCTGACTAAAATCGGCTTGCCATTGGTTTTGAAATAATTAACAAAGGTTGAAAGAAAATGGCTAAATTAGCGTTAATCAATAAACAACATAAACGTGAAAAGCTGGTTGCGCAGTATGCAAAAAAGCGTGAAACTATCAAGGCAAAAATGTCTGTTAATGCGACACCAGAAGAAAGAATTGATGCAATGAAAAAGTTGGCAAAATTGCCACGTAATGCAAACCCAACACGTTTGCGTAATCGTTGCAGTGTCACAGGTCGTTCCCGCGGGTTCTCGCGCTTGTTCGGTCTGTGCCGTCAGCAGGTGCGTACAATGGCCAGTGAAGGAAAACTGCCGGGCGTGCGTAAGTCTAGCTGGTAAAATAATAAAGCCCAACTGTGGACAATGCAGTTGTAGAAAACAGTATGGGGCGCTTGCCCCATGACGTTAAGGAGTAAAAAAGATGTCACTATCACACCCAATCGGCGATATGGTTACCCGTATTCGTAATGGTCAGAATGCAGGTAAGGAAACAATCGTCGTTCCAAACAGCAAATTGCGTCAAGCCGTTTTGTCTGTGTTAAAAGAAGAAGGTTTTATTACTGATTTCCGCAAGGAAGAAATTGACGAACATCGTTCAAATTTGGTTGTTGAATTGAAGTATGTTGGCGGAAACGGTGCAATCCAGGAAATTTCCGTTGTATCTAAGCCGGGGCGCCGTGTTTATTCAGGCAGCGCAAAAATGCCAAAGGTATTAAATGGCTTGGGTATTGCGATTGTATCTACACCAAATGGCGTTATGACCGACCACAAAGCACGTTTGATGAACGTCGGTGGCGAAGTATTGTGCAAGGTTATCTAATAAGAGCGAGGATTAAGTTATGTCACGTGCAGGAAAATATCCAGTTAAACTGAGTGATGGCGTTTCGGTCGCGATTGTGGACGACGCCGTAGTGGTCAAGGGCCCAAAGGGTGAATTGAAATTGACTTTGGATACAAAGAATGCTGGCTTGGTAGATATTGTTATTGAAGAAGGCCAGGTTGTTATTAATCCAAAAGATGCAGAAGAAAAACAGTCCCGTACGATGTGGGGTACAATGGCACGCAATGTTCGTAATGCGGTAGAAGGTGTGTCCAAAGGGTTTGAAAAACCTATGTATATGAAGGGGGTTGGTTACAAGGCTTCTGTTAAAGGTTCTCAGTTGGTTTTGGTTGCGGGTTATTCGCATGATGTAATCATGGACATTCCGGCGGGTTTGACCGTTGAAATGGGTGCAACACCAACAGAATTTACCGTTAAAGGCATGGACAAGTGTTTGGTTGGTCAATTTGCCGATAAAATTCACAAGGTTCGTAAAGCGGATCCGTACAAGGGCAAGGGTATCTTCTATAAGGGCGAAAAGATCCGTCGTAAAGAAGGTAAAAAGAAATAATAGTTAACTTTGATTCCCGCTGTTACGGGAATCGGAAAAAAGGGAAAAAGAAAATGTTAAGACATTTATCTACTGAAGAAAGACGTACACTGGCAAATCGCGGTGCGTTGAAAAGAAAAAATCCTGGCAAGATTCGTTTGTCAGTTTTCCGTTCTGGACGCCATATTGAAGTTCAGGCAATTGATGACACAAAAGGTCATACCATTTGTGCGGCATCTTCCAAAGAAAAAGGTTTTGCCGGCAAGGGTTGGAATATTGCAGGGGCAGAATTGGTAGGCAAGGCTTTTGCGGAACGTATTGTTGCAGCAAAAATTGCCGATAATTGTTATTTTGATCGTGGCGGTTATCGCTATCACGGTCGTGTAAAGGCGCTGTGTGAAGCAATTCGCGCAGGTGGCGTTAGAATATAATTTGAATAAGACGGAGTATTATAATGGCACGTTTTGATGATAAAAAATTACAGACGGATAACTTGGTAGATAAATTGGTTTCTATCAATCGTGTATCTAAGACTGTTAAGGGCGGTCGTAATATGTCTTTCTCGGCCTTGGTTGTGGTCGGTGACAAAGCAGGTCGCGTAGGTTTTGGTAAAGGTAAAGCATTGGAAGTTCAGGCTGCTGTGCAGAAGGCGACCAAGGCAGCAAAAGCAAAGATGATGCGCGTTCCTTTGAAGGAAGGTCGTACATTGCATCATGACAGTACTGCAAAATACGGTGCAAGTAAATTGGTTGTGCGCAGTGCAGTTCCAGGTACTGGAATCATCGCGGGTGGTGCGTTGCGTGCGGTATTTGAATGTTTGGGTGTTCAGGACGTTGTTGTTAAGTCCCAGGGGTCGAACAATCCAAATAACATGATTCGTGCGGCTTTCTTGGCATTTGCTAAGATGAATTCGCCTAAGACTGTGGCGGCACGTCGTGGTAAGACTGTTGCGGAAATTATCGCGGGTCGTGATGGCAAGAAGTTAGAAGTTGCCGAAAACGCAGATGCAAAATAATCTGGACTAAGTAATAGGAGTTTGAATTATGGCTAAAATAGTTGTAAAACAAGTTAAAAGTACTATCGGGCGTCCAGAAGCACAGGTGAAAATCGTGAAAGCGTTGGGCCTGGGGCGTATCGGTAAGACCAAAGAAATCACAGATTCAGAATCTGTACGTGGCATGATTGCCAAGGTTTCTCATTTGGTAGAAGTTGTAAAATAATTTTTTAACCGAGTATGTAAACATATGCTTGTTTATGTGCGACAAAGAACTATGTAATAAGTAGTTATAGGACAAAAAGGAAAAAGAAATGAAATTAAATGCATTGATGGATAATTTTGGTGCACGTCAAAGTGCCGCACGCGTTGGTCGTGGTATGGGGTCGGGCTCTGGTAAGACAGCCGGTCGTGGTCATAAAGGTCAAAAGGCGCGCAGTGGATCACGCAAGCAGGCAACTTTCCAGGGTGGACAGATGCCAATTTTGCGCCGTTTCCCAAAATTTGGTTTCAACAATCCATTTGCCAAACAGTATGTAACAATCAATTTGGGTGATATTGAAAAGTTTATCGCTGCGGGTAAGATTGATGCATCCAAAGATATCACGATTGATTCTTTGTTGGCGGCTAAAATTATCAACCGCAAATTATGTGGTTTGAAGGTATTGGCCAAGGGCGAAATTAAATCATCTGTTAATGTTGTTGCGGACAAATGGTCCAAGGCGGCAGAAGCGGCGATTGTAAAAGCCGGTGGCACAATCAAAAACAATTAATTAAAAAATCACACTGGGCATTTGGGGTAACCCAAATGCCTGTAAACGGTTAAAATTCACGTACAATGAAATTCTTGAAAGGCTTTTTCGGTAATCTTGGCGATTTGCAGAAGCGTATTCTGTTTACGTTGGGGGCGCTGATTGTTTATCGTATTGGGTCGTTTATCCCGCTGCCGGGGGTTAATGCGTCGGCGGTGTTGCATCTGTTTCAGGGTGACAATGGGATGATGGGTATGTTTGATATGTTCAGTGGTGGTTCGCTGTCGCGTATGTCGGTATTGGCATTGAACATTTTCCCGTATATTTCTGCTTCGATTGTTTTGCAGTTGTTAACTGCGACCAGCAAATCCCTGGGGGAATTGCGTAAAGAAGGGGAATCCGGCCGTGTAAAGATTAACCAGTATACACGTTATTTGGCGGTTGTATTGGCGGTCGTTCAGGGATGGGCGGTTGTTCGTGGTTTGGAATCTATGGCGCCGGTTAATGGGGTGCCCGCGGTTGTTAATCCGGGATTTGCATTTGAGTTGTCTGCTATTATCGCGTTGGTTGGTGGTACGGTCTTTGTTATGTGGTTGGCCGAACAGATTACTGCGCGTGGTTTGGGGCAGGGGGCTTCGCTGTTGATTTTGGCGGGTATTATTGCAGAACTGCCGGGTGGCATCGCCCAGTTGATTTCTTTGGGATCGGTGGGTCAGATTTCTCCGGCCATGATTGCGTTGATTGTAGCGTTCGTCGTTGGCATTGTTGCATTGATTGCCTTCTTTGAACAGGCACAACGTCGTATTCAGATTTTGTATCCACGCCAGGTTATGGCAAACGGTGTTGTGAATACCAATGCGTCTTATTTGCCGATTAAAATTAACTTGTCGGGTGTTATGGGGCCGGTGTTTGCGTCTTCTATTATGATGTTGCCTGCGTTTATTCAACGTTTTGTGCAAAGTGAAAATTTGATTGTGCAAAATATTTTGGGATTCTTTACGTATGGTACGTGGTCTTATATCTTCTTGTTTACGGTATTGATTGCGTTTTTTGCATATTTTCAGACGGCGGTTATCTTTAATTCAGAAGATACCAGTAATAATCTGAAAAATGCCGGTGGCTATATCCCAGGGGTTCGTCCGGGGGAACAGACCGTTAAGTATTTGGATAATGTTGTATCACGTACAACGGCAATTGGCGTTGCGTATCTGATTGTGGTTTGTGTGTTACCAATTATTTTAAATACTCATGTTGGTATGCCGGTGGCAATCGGTGGAACAAGTGTTTTAATCGTTGCGGGGGTTGTTTTGGATACCATGAATCAGATTCAGTCTTATTTGGTGGCAAAGCAATACAGTGGTGTGATTAAAAAAGTACAAAAGAAAGGTCGTTTCCGCGGTTAATAAATCGGTGGAGGAAAAACAAGATTTGACTTTTGCCGAATTTTGTATAAAATTATCCGGCAAAATAAAATAGCCCATGCAAGTGGGTTTCAAGGGTGCAGGGATTAGGTGGACTGAGACCTGTGTTAAGTTAAATAAAAAGGAAAATGAAAAATGGCACGTATAGCAGGTGTTAACATTCCGACTGAAAAACGTATTGAAATTGCGTTGCAGTATATTCACGGTATTGGGCCGGCAAAATCGGCACAAATCGTAAAGGCGTTGAAATTAAAAGACGGTTTGCGCGCAAAAGATTTGACAGACGAGGATGTTATTAAAATTTCTAATTACATCGAAGAAAACTTTAAAGTAGAAGGTGATGTTCGTCGTGAAGTTACAATGAACATCAAACGTTTGCAGGATTTGAAGGCGTATCGTGGTATCCGTCATCGTAACCGTTTGCCGGTTCGTGGTCAGCGTACCCAGACAAATGCGCGTACACGTAAGGGTAAGCGTATTGTGGTGGCCGGTTCTGCAACAAAGGGTAAATAAATTTAATATAACATCACATCTGCTTGTTGTTGACGCGCTTATGTAACTTCTGTACACTTCGCTTGTCAACAACCGCGCATCTGTAATGTTCTCTTAAATTTAGGAATAAGGTAGAGATTAACACCATAGTTAATTGAAGACATCGAAAAAAGGTTAAAATAAAATGGCAGTATCAAAAGCTAAGAAAAAAGTTGTTAAGAAAGTATCACATGGCATTGCACATGTTGTTGCGACAAATAACAATACACGTATTACAATCACAGACCAGTCGGGTGCCGTGTTAACGTGGGCAACCGCTGGTGCAAATAATTTTAAGGGCGCAAAAAAGTCCACACCATATGCGGCAACAATTGTTGCAGATGCAGTTGGTAAAAAAGTCGCCGAAATGGGTATGAAAACAGTTGATGTTTTAATGCGTGGTATTGGTCAGGGTCGTGAATCTGCTGTACGTGGATTGGCAAACGCCGGTCTGGTTGTGCAGTCCATTACCGATACAACACGTATTCCGCACAATGGTTGTCGTCCAAAGAAAGTGCGTCGCGTGTAATATGAACGAGATGTTCTTGTGTTAACGTTATGGGGATAAAATACGTATGTGTTTTGTCCCCCTGTATTTTTTATATTTTTACTTGATTTTTTGTGTGGTGTGCGATATTATCGGGGCACGCACTTGGTGCGAAGAACACAGTCACGTTGTAAAATTTCTGTCCAAAATGTATGTTTTGGTCTGTCGCACGTGACGAGGATAATAACAGAAAAAAGGATAAATCATGGCTTTGCCAACTTTTACAATGAAACAGTTGATGGAAGCTGGTGTACATTTTGGGCACCACACACGTCGTTGGAATCCGTTGATGACCCCATATGTTTATGGTGTTAAAGATAAAATTCATATCATCAATTTGAACAAAACTGCACCTTTGTTGCATCGTTCGTTGGTTGCGTTGGAAGCAATCGCGGCCGCCGGTGGCAAGGTTTTGTTTGTTGCAACCAAGCATCAGGCCAAAGATATTGTTAAAGATGCCGCAGAACGTTGCGGTCAGTACTATGTTAACAATCGTTGGTTGGGTGGTATGTTGACAAACTGGTCAACGGTTTCACAGTCTATCCGTCGTTTGAAGAAAATGGAAGCCGATATCGCAAATGCCGACAAGTTGGGTTTAACCAAAAAAGAAGTCGGCGTTATGACCAAAGAAGTTGAAAAACTGCGCGATATTTTCGGTGGTATTTTGGAAATGCACGGAACACCACAGGCAATGGTTGTTATCGATGTGCCACGTGAAATGAACGCGGTACGTGAAGCGAAGAACCTGGATATACCAACAATCGCGATTTGCGATACAAATGCAAATCCGGAAATGGTTGATTATCCGGTGCCGGGTAATGATGATGCCGCACGTGCAACACAACTGTACTGCGATTTGTTCGTAGATGCAATTTTGTCCGGAATTGAAAAACGTTTGGGTGGCGCGGCCGGCAGAAAAGCCGAAGCCGATATCAAGGCGGATGCAGCAGATGAATTAGAAGATGAAATCAAAGAAAAAGAAATGAAAATCAAATCTAAGACATCAGAAGCGCGCGCAGAACGTCGTGGCAAATTGGCCGAAAAAGCAGATAAATAATATCTGGTTTGTATAAAACGCACGGGGGATTTTCCCCCGTGCCACAGGAATTTTTACTTTACAATTATGGGAGATTACACATGGCAGAAATTACAGCAAAATTGATTCAAGAACTGCGCGAAAAAACATCTGCAGGTATGATGGATTGTAAAAAAGCCTTGATGGAAAATGATGGCGATATTCAGGCTGCTGCTGATTGGTTGCGCCAAAAGGGTATTGTTAAGGCTGCATCAAAGGCAGGGCGTGTCGCAGCATCTGGTTTGGTTACGGTTGTAAAATGTGACAATATGGGATGCGTGGTTGAATTGAATGCTGAAACAGACTTTGTTGCGAAAAATGAAAAATTCCAGAAGTTGGTTGCGGATGTTGCAAATAAAGCTGCGGAATTAAAAGGTGATTTTGATGCAACAATGGCAGCGGTTAAAGATGATATTGCAGCAACAATTTCAACAATCGGTGAAAATATGAATCTGCGCCGTATCGCCAAGGTTGAAGGTGATAAAATCTTTACGTATATCCACAATGCATTGGTTCCAGGTATGGGGCAGATTGGTGTTGCAGTTGCAATTAACGGTGATGATGCAAAAATCGATGAAATCGGTTCTAAAATTGCGATGCATATCGCTGCAAATAAACCTGAATTCATGACAATTGCAGATGTTGATCCGGTGGCTGTTGAACGCGAAAAGAAAGTATTCATCGAATCGGGGGCAACTGCTGGTAAGCCAGAAAACATCGTTGAAAAGATGGTAGAAGGTCGCATTAAAAAATATTATGGCGAATCGGTTTTGGAAGAACAGCCATTCGTTATGGACCCATCAAAAACAGTCAAAGACGTTATTGCAGATGCAAATGGTAAATTGGCAGGATTTGCGTATTTCGTATTGGGTGAAGGTATTGAAAAGCGTGAAGACAATTTAGCAGATGAAGTTGCAAAAATGTTGGGTTAATTGAAACCTTGGAAAAAATATCCCCCAATCGGGGGATTTTTTTATTCGTAAATTTGTAATATTGGTATGCCACATAGGTGTATCGTACGGGTTTCTGCAGCATATTTTATTGATAGCAATGGAATGTGTTTTAGCAGTTTTATTTTTATAACTTTTGGAGGATGATGGCGTGCGGCCTGGTACCTGTAAAGACCATCAATGTCATTGCAACGAATAAATGGGTATATTGTCGGATGACGTTGGAAGTATTCGGGATATTTGCATTTATGATATAATTCAAGCGCAACAGCAAGTGATTCTTTGCGTAAATCTTTGTCTGTGGTACGTTTGAATACATAGTCGTAGGTAAAACGAAATGCCTTGTTAAAGTGAAACAAGTATTCGTCTTTGGGGATTTCTGTTGTGTTTATAAAATCTGTGATTGCGTGCGCCATTTTGATGCGTGCATTTACGTGTTTGTGTGCATAAAATCTGGATTCAGCAGAGTTGTCATAACGACAGTAGTTGTAATATGTATTGGAAACCGTTGATATGCGTTTGCATTTGCATGCACACTGAATGCAAAAGACTGTGTCTTCGCCGTTTGTTATGCCGATGGGGTTGTATATTTTGTTGTTTCGCAAGAACTCTGTTTTGTATATCGCGCACCATAGGGTGTGATTAAAGTATTTTCTGTTTCGTTTTACCTGGCGTAGCCATTTGGTTCTTTTGGTTGTTTTTCCATCCAGAGTGTGTTCGCGTATGTTCGATACGGTTATGTCGGCGTTTGTTTTTGTTGCCCGGGTGAATAGTTTTTTATAAAAGTCATTGTCTATATAGTCGTCTGGGTCGATGAAACCGATGTATTCGCCTGTGGCATTGTCTATGCCAATGTTGCGTGTCGCAGAAACGCCGCTGTTTTTTCGTTTTTGTATCAATCGGATGTTAAGTTGTGGGTTGTTAGATGTGTATTCTTTGATTCGTTGCACGGTGTTGTCGGTTGAACAATCGTCAATACATATTATTTCAAGATCGCGCAGTGTTTGGCGTGATATTGATTCCAGGCATTTGTTGATGTGTTTGTCAACGTTAAAGCATGGGATGATTATGGATATTTTGTGCATAAAGCCCCCTTAGATTCTGTTGT
>JAZSNY010000025.1:0-65850 GCA_045536625.1 Candidatus Enterousia sp. | reverse complement strand
CTAAGACCGCTTGGCCTCCGACTTGATTTTTTTGCCGTATGCCGCCTTGGCGGATTTGGTGGAACAAATGTATGTTATTCGTGATGATTTATTTTTTGACAAGGATTTATCGATTGGTATAGATGTTTGTGATTTTGGTCCATATGACTGGGGGGATTTGTTTGTACAATTGCGTCGGATTAGTGTGACGTCGGTGGTGTTTGCCCTTACCAAGGATGCGGGTGATAAGTCGGATTTTGTTGGACGAATTTATGGTATGTTAAATGCATGGGATGCGGATAATAAATTTGATTTGCATTTCGCATTTGGCCCGAATTTTATGCGTATAGAGCAGGCATTGCGTTTGGTGCAAAGTGTGCGCCCGGAATTGGTTGGGCGGTTGAAATTTTGGGTTAATTATTAATTGTGCAGTATCAGATATTTTGGTGCGTCGGTGCCGGCCTTGTTTTTATGTTGGTACCGGGTTTGTATTATTTCCATATCCGGGATTGTTGCGGACAGTGATGTTGATTTTATCTGTTCCAAAATCCAATCAAAATATTCCCAATGGTCTGTGCCAATTATGATTTCACCGTTATCAGCCAGATATTTTGACAGGGTGTTCAAAAACTCTGCGGACAATAAACGGCGTTTTTCATGTCGTGCCTTGGGCCAGGGGTCGGGGTGCAGCACCCAAATCTGTTCAAATTTCGAATCGGTGTTTCGCAAAAAATCACGAACATCGTCCGGCCAAATTCGAATGCCGGTATATTCGTCCAAAATCCGATTCGTTTTTTCGTCCGTTATTGCAGACATCAGGGATGCAACACCGTTCATAAAAGGTTCGGCGCCAATTATGATTTTCCCCGGATTTGCGCGTGCCAGGTCGCGTACATGTTCGCCCGCGCCAAAGCCAATTTCCAAAATGTCGCCCGATGTTGGTTTTAATGTTGGCAACAGTTCAGCAATCAGTGTTTGTTGACGTGCAGATAATTTTTTGCCGTGACGGCGACCAAATGTTCTTATTTCTTGTTTTTCCATAGTTTTAGTATAGAATTGACTTTAATAAAACACAAGGAATATATAGATATGGCGAAGTATCCTAGGGAAATAAGTATAGAAAAACCAAACTTTTGTTTACGTAAACCGGGGGCTGAGTTTTCTGTGGCACGTGATGTGTTTTTGGCGGTGGACAGAAATCGTGATTTCTTTCGGCCTTGGTTGGGGTGGGTTGATTTTGTAAAAAGCCCCGAAGATGAATTTAGTGTTGTTCAGTCTGTTGCAAAAGATGATGTATGCAAATATTTTATTTATTGGTATATGCGGTTGGTTGGTATGGTTGGTGTTGTGCGTGAAGATAAATCTAATCGTACGATGGAAATGGGGTATTGGTTATCGCAAGATGTGAATGGAAATGGCGTTATGACCCAGGCTGTGAAACGGGTTCAGGATTTATGCTTTGAACACGGTGAAGCAAATCGTATTGAAATTCGCTGTGCGACAGAAAATAAGCCGTCGCGTGCGATTCCAGAAAGATTGGGGTTTAATCAAGATGGTATCTTGCGCCAGGCGGAAATCATTCGTCCAGGTGTTGTGCATGATATTGCGGTTTATTCAAAATTAAAATCAGAATGGGAAAAGGGTAAGTAATATGAGAAATGGTTTGTCAAAAGATTTAATTGCGCGTGTGTTGGGCGGTGCGCCAAAGTATACAATCGAACAACTGGAAGAAAAGTTTCCCGCGCGTACATTGCCAGATGGCGCAATGGTGACACGTGTGGCCCCCAGCCCAACGGGATTTATGCATTTGGGAACGCTGTATCAAATGATGATTGCAAAAAAATTGGCCCAGCAGTCAGATGGCGTGTTTATGTTGCGTATTGAAGATACGGATACAAAACGTGAAGTGCAGGGGGCGGTAGATGTTATTTTAAAGTGTGCGGACAGTTTTGGGTTGCAGCCGGACGAAGGGCCAACGTATGGTGGTGAATATGGGTCTTATTACCAATCAGAACGCAAGGATGTTTATCACAGTGTTGTTGCAGAATTGTTAGAACGGGGATTGGCGTATCCGTGCTTTTTATCCGCCGAAGAAATGGAGGATATTCGTAATAAGCAAAAGGCAGCAGGTTGGGGAACAGGTATATATGGTGAATGGGCGCGTGACAGGGATTTGACCGAAGAAGAAATCATTGCGCGTTTGGATAGTGGTATGGTGCCATCGATTCGTTTGTATTCAACGGGAAATAAAGATAATAAGATTTTTTATAATGATAAGGTACGTGGACGTTTGGCATTCCCGGAAAATGATGAAGATATAGTTTTGATTAAATCAAACGATGGATTGCCAACATATCACTTTGCACATTTGTGTGACGATCACTTTATGCGTACGACATTGGTTCAGCGCGGTGAAGAATGGCTGTCCTCGTTAAATTTGCATTTGCAACTGTTTCGTATGATGGGGTGGCAAAATCCGGAATATGTTCATGTTGCAACAATTAATAAGTTAGATGAACAAACGGGAAATTCGCGAAAGTTGTCTAAACGTACAGACCCAGAGGCGAACACTATGCATTATTTAACGGCAGGTTGGCCGGTTGAGGCCGTGTTAAACTATCTGTATAATATTGTTGCGTCTGGATTTGAAGAAGAAAAAAACAAAAAGGCTGATACAACAATTTGGAATTATCCATTGCGTATTAAAAAAATTCCAACCAGCAGTGCTTTATTTAATACAGATAAACTGGAATGGTGGGCCAAGGAATTTATTGGCGCGCTGCCGGTGCCGGAATTGGTGTCGCGTGTGGTCGCGTGGGCCAATGAATATGGCACGGACACCAACAAAATGCAGGTCGCAGATGTTAATTATCTGACCGGTGTTTTGGGAATTGAACGCGATAATCCAAAGCGTGTACGCAAGGACTTTATCACCTGGTCCCAGACGTTGGAAAATGTCGCATTTTTCTGGGATGAATTGTTCGTAGCAAATACAGAATATGAATTTAATTCGGACGCGTTGCGTGCGTTCTTGGCGACATATAATCCGGCGGATGATAAAGACACATGGTGGGCAAAAATTGTTGCGGTGGCTGAAAAATGTGGTGTCAAAAACGGTGATGTGGCAATGAATCTGCGTGTGGCGTTGTCGGGTCGCACAAATACCCCGGACCTGTATTCTATTATGTCGGTTATGGGTGGGGATAGAGTTATTAAACGAATCGAAGGGGTGATAAAATGACCAAGGAAAAACGGGCGCGGATACGTGCAGTAAAAAAAGATGAGCATGGGTTAAGACTGTTAAAGGTTTTGCGTGCAACGGGATTGTTTCGTTGGGAAAAGCCCAGCACACATGCAGAAGAGGTCGTTAATATCCTGACCCATGGGATTGGTATTGGGTTGGCCATTGCGGCATTGACACTGTTGGTTGTGTTTGCAGGGATGCGGGGTGATGCATGGGCGATTGTGTCGTGTGCGATTTTTGGTGTGACGATGATAACATTGTATTTCGGGTCAACAATGTGTCATGCGACAATCGGTAAAAAGCATGAATGCTTTTTTGAAGTGTGGGACAGTGTTGCAATCTATGCGTTGATTGCGGGGACGTATACGCCGTTTTTGTTGGTGAATCTGCGCGGGATTGTTGGTTGGACCGTATTCGGAATATTGTGGGCGATTGTGTTATTTGGCTCGTACATGAAAATTCGCAATCCAAAGCAACAGCCAAAATGGATGGTTGCGCTTTATGTTGCAATGGGTTGGACGTTGCTGTTTATATTGCCGGCAATGATTCGTAATATCCCGATGCGCGGTTTGTGGTTTATATTGGCGGGTGGGTTATCGTATACGATTGGTGTGATATTCTATCTGTGGCGGCGGATGAAATTTTCGCATGGGGTTTGGCACCTGTTTGTAATTGGGGGAACGGTTTGTTTCTTTTTCGCTGTTCTGTTCGGGTGTATTTTGGATTTGTAAAACTAAAACCGGCATTTGCCGGTTTTTTTGTGGTTGACTTTTGATGGGCAAGGGCATAGAATTTTAATCATGAATTTATTTAAGTCTTTTTTTACAACAACTACTACAACCCCGTTGGGGGTGTAATTTGTGTTGCGGAAAACCGCGTATTTTCTTAGAATAAAAAAATCAAAAATTAAATAATAAAAATAAAACAAGCATAAGGATATATGTTATGGCATATGATATTGAATTGATTCGTCACTCGTTGGCGCATGTTATGGCGGCGGCGGTAAAGAAATTGCACCCGGATGTTAAATTCGCGGGTGGGCCGGCCATTGAAAATGGTTTTTATTACGATTTTGATACAGATTATCGCTTTTCCGAAGAAGACTTTGCAAAAATTGAAAAGGAAATGCGGGATTTAATTAAATCAAATGGCCGTTTTGAACAGCGCAACGTCAGTTTGGATGAAGCCAAAGAAATCTTTGCGGACCAACCATATAAGATGGAGTGGTTAAACGAATATGATGCGGCGGGCGCGGATTTGTCAATTTATACCTTTCGTGATTTTGTGGATTTGTGTCGTGGACCACATGTGGAATCGTCCAAAGATTTGCCAAGGGACGCATTTAAAATCCGCAGTGTGGCCGGTGCATATTGGAAGGGGGATTCAAAAAATAAAATGTTGCAACGTATCTATGTAGATGCGTTCGCCACACGTGAAGAATTGGAAAATTTCTTGAAAATGCAGGAAGAGGCCGCCGCGCGCGACAATCGTAAACTGGGCAAGGATATGGATTTGTTCCACTTTGAACCGGAATATGCGCCGGGGTCGGTGTTTTGGCATGACAAGGGATACAAAATGTATCGCAAATTGATTGAATTTGTTCGTCGTCGTCAAGAGTTGGCGGGGTATCAGGAAATTTCGACCCCGGCCGTTATGGACAGATGTTTGTGGGAACGTTCGGGCCACTGGGCAAAATATGGTGAACATAATTATTCCGGAAAAACCCAGGATGGCAAGGTCTTCTGTATCAAACCAATGTCGTGCCCGGGTGGGATGTTGGTATTTGGACATGGATTGCGTTCGTACAAGGATTTGCCATTATATATGGCGGAATTTGGCAAGGTTCATCGTTACGAGGCGGCGGGCGGTTTGTCAGGTATTTTGCGTGTACGTGAATTTACCCAGGATGATGCGCATATTTTCTGTACCGAAGAACAGTTAGAGGAAGAAGTTGTTAAAATCCTGCGCTTTATCAAGGATATTTATGGTAAATTTGGATTTGAAAAAATTACCATGAAATTGGCCACGCGCAAGGAATCGGAATTCCGTATTGGGTCTGATGAAATTTGGGACAAGGCCGAAGGTGCATTGAAACATGCGTTGGAATCAAACGGTATTGAATTTGAAATCGCCGAAGGAGATGCGGCGTTCTATGGACCGAAGATTGATAATTATCTGCGTGATTCAATGGGGCGTGTATGGCAATGCGGTACGGTGCAACTTGATATGAACCTGCCGGAACGATTCGATTTGAGTTATGTTGGCGAAGATGGTGAAAAGCATCGTCCGATTATGTTGCATCGTGCAATGTTGGGGTCGATTGAAAGATTTATGGGAATCTTGTTGGAATCAACGGGGGGGAATTTGCCACTGTGGCTGAGCCCAGAGCCCGTTGTTGTTACACCAATTTCGCAAAAGCATGCAGAATATGCGAACGAGGTCGTTGGTGCCCTGCGTGCGGCGGGTGTTAATGCGCGTGCCGATTTGAGGGACGAAAAAGTAAACTATAAAATCCGCGAATTGTCGTTGGCAAAAACGCCGATTATTGCGGTTGTTGGTGAAAAAGAAATGGCGGAAAAAAATGTTACGCTGCGTCGATTGGGCGTGGAAAAACAGGAATCTATGTCACTTTCTGAATTTGTAGAAATGATGCAGAATTCTGTGAAGATGCCATTGTAAACCCAAGGGAGAAACATATGAAAAAAGTTATTTTGTTGTGTATGTTGGTTGCGGTGCCGTGTGTTATGACGGGGTGCGCCAAGAAGTGCGAGGTAGAACCAATCGTGGAACAAAATCATAAATTAATTGTTCCACCAAATTTTGGGAATATGCCAAAGTAAAAAAATACGCCAAAGCATTTTGTCTTTGGCGTTTTTTATGATATAATGCGTGTAATGAAATATGGGGGGATTTTATCATGAATGATGATAATAACTTGGATTTATTAGATTTGGACGATAATGCGTCGATGGATACTTTGCCGGATGCCGTGCCTTTTGGTGCACCAAGACCAAAGAAACCGTGGCTGTTGTTAACGGTGGGATTGGTTGTTATTGTGTTGGCAACATATATCATTATTCGTGCGATTGGGGATGATTCGACTTCTTCGATGGAGGTGGATTTGGATGTCCCGGTAATGGTGGATAATGGTGCGGGTCAGCCGATGCCAGTTGATATGAACGTTATGCCACCGGCACAGCCGGTACAGGTCGCACCGCAACCGGTTCAGAAACCTGTTGTGCAACCGGCGCCACAACCATTGGTCGCATCACAGCCCCAGCCCGCCGCACAGCCGACCCCCGTTCAGCCGACGGCCGGTGTTCCCGTACGTGTGGTCGAAGAACGCAAGGAAGTAAAATTTAACCCCGAAGCGGTTGCAAAACCCGCGGTTCAGCCGCGTGTGGTAAAGCCGGCACCCAAGGTCACCACAAAACCGGTTGCCAAGGCACAACCAAAAACATCCCAAAAATCGGCACCCCGGGTGGTCGCTGATAAACCGGTTGCAGGGGCATGGTATGTTCAGTTTGGATCATACAGTTCGCGTGCATTGGCCGAAAATGCCCAACGTCAATTGCAAAAGGCACATCAGGGATTGTTCGCGGGTAAACAATTTGTTATATTGGCCGCACAGTTAAAAGATGGCAAAACAACATACAGATTGCGCGTTGCGTTTAAAAATGCAAATGATGCAAACGGATTTTGTCGCAATGCAAAATCTGATGGATTGGATTGCTATGTTGCCAGATAATCAAAGGGGATAAAAATGTTTGGACGTTTGGGATGGATGGAAATACTGGTTATCGTTATCTTGGTTGTTATCCTGTTTGGGCATAACAAAATACCGGGGATGATGCGTAACCTGGCCGATGGTTTGAATATCTTTAAAAAGGAATTGAAAAAGTCCGCGCCCAAGTCCCAGGACCAAGGGGCCAAAAAGACGGTGACAAAAAAGAAACCGGCCAAGAAAAAATAAAAATATTTCCCCGCCATTTGGTGGGGATTTTTGATTGGAAAATATAATTAACTTAGTGACGGGGGTGTTTTTTTTTGATATAATTTATGGGAAAGGATGAAAAGACTGCTGGGATTTTTTATGGCGGTTATTTTGATTGCGCCCGGTGCGTTTGGTGCCGATGGCGCTGTTTCGCGTGTTATTCCAACGATTGATACGGGGGCGGCCGGGGAAGATACGTCGGGGCGGGGGGCGGCGGTTGCACGTACCGCGACCCGCGTTGTTTCGGGGGTGCCCAAAAAGGCAGAAGTTATTGAAGATAATAATAATTCGGGGGTTGCGGTACGTGGTGCTGTGTCGCGTGTGTTTTCGGGTGCGACGGATGCGCCGGCCCCCCAATCGGTTGCCGCGCGTTCGGCGGTCGTTGCCCGTTCGGGGGATGTGGCGCGCAGTAATTTAAGTGCCACCGTAAATACCGTGGGGCGTAATAAACGTGTTTCGGATGCCAGTATAAACAGCAATCCGACCGTGCGTCGTGCAGGCTTGGTTTTGCGCCCCAGTACGGCCGAGGTTGGGGGACGCGCCACGATTGGTGATACGGGGGTTCAGACCGGGTCAAATATTGATGAACAGGTTCGTTCGCTGAAAATGCGTGCCGCCAAGGAAATAAATGCAGAAACCATCGCCCAGGCAACCGAACGTTTGGAACAGACGGCCACATTGAACAAATCATGCCAGGAACAATATAACGATTGTATGGATCAGTTCTGTGCCGTGATTGATGCAAATCAGGGGCGTTGTTCGTGTTCGTCGAACCTGTCGCGTTATACCAAGGTGGAAGAGGCCGTCAAAGATGCCAATAATCAATTGAACGAGGTCGCGCAACGTATTCGTTATGTGGGATTGTCCGCCGATGAAATTCGTGCCATATTGACCGAGACCGAGGCGGAAGAGGCCCTGTCGGGGACAACGGATACGTCGGAAACGCGTAATATGTTGGAACAAATCGAAGAATTAATTCGTGATCCGGTGTCGAACACTTCGGCCGTGTATTCGGGTGATGATTACAGTGACTTTGGTTTGGATATGAATTTGGATTTTTCGTCCGAAAGCATGGATTTATTTAATCTGGATTTTCTGGGGACCGGTACATCGGGCAGTTTTTCAAATCTGCGTGGAACGGAATTATATAACGCCGCCAAAAAACGCTGTAAAACGGTTTTAAATCAGTGTAAAGAGGCCGGGTCAACCGTATCGCAGATTACGGGTAATTACGATTTGGCAATTGACAAGGATTGCATTGCATATGAAAAGGGACTGATTAAGATGAACGAAACGTTGTTGTCAAATGTGGGCAGTGCGAATCGTATGTTACAAAAGGCGCGTTTGGCCGTGTTGCAAAATAAAAATATGTATGATGCCAAGGGGTGTATTGCGGCGCTGGAAACATGTATGACCGACGAAATGGTATGTGGTGAAAAATATTTCAAATGTGTTGATCCAACAAAAATATATATAGATGAAAATGGTAATGTTGTTTTGGGGCAGAATATTTCCAAAATTAAGAATTTTATGTCCGGGTATAATAATGCCCTGATTGATGGTGACTTCTTGCAAACCGCGTACGGTAAAGATATTACAGAAAGTTATTGTGGGGCGGGCGGAAAAGTCGGGCATTGTAATGCCAAGTATTTATTACAGAAAATTGGAACCAAGCAAAAGGTGACCGACGAAGGACTGTGTCGCGCAGTTTTGGATAAATGCCAGCGTTATACATATGATGATAATGGCAACTATATACGATTTAATGATGTTGTTGTGAATTATATTCAGCGCGCGTTGGTTAATATACGTGCCGCACAAAGCAAGATTATTTCTGAATATGCGTCCACTTGTATTGTGGATGTTGCCGATTGCTATAACAGCCAGGTAACCCAGGTTAACGCATGGTCCAGCAATGCAAATGTCACAAGTATTCAGGCCGTATTGGCGGGCGCGTGTCGTAATGTGGCATTGACGTGTGGATATGCGGTGTTTTCGTCGACATCCACATGTAGTAGCGAGAGTAATTGTATTAAAGCAATATCGACCATGTTTTATCAGTCGTTATTGTGTCCGGAAAATTCCACCTATACTGATACTTCTAGCTCTACCACTGGGTGTATTAAAAACTATAATGTTGGTAATGGTGAGCAATGTGTTAATGAACGTTGCAGATGCAATGATGGCTATGTTGCATGGGGTAATGCATGTGTGTTAGAGTGTGGAACAAATCAGGAACGTGATAGTTATGGTGTATGCCAGTGTAAGTCGGGATTTGTAGAGGAAAATGGGCAGTGTGTGGCGCAGCCATCAACCGTCACCGCCGGGTGATTAAGTATGCTTTGTTTGTATCGCCCCCGTGTATGCGGGGGTGTTTTTATATATGGGGGGCGTAACGTGCATACAAAAGTAATTTGATAATTTTATAGCCCCTGTTCCCGCCGTCGCGGGGATGACAAAACTTTTTATGTAAAAAAACAAACCTGGGGTGCGAGAGTTAAAACATGGGATGATAAAGTGGATGTATAACCTGGGTCCCGCGGTCAAGCCGCGGGATGACAAAAAGGATAAAATATAACCTGGGGGGCGTGGGTCAAGCACCGGGATGACAAAACTTTTCGTGTTTTTGAAAAAAATGGAAATGCCAAACCTGGGTGCGAAAGTCAAGCCACGGGAATGACAAAGGGGAAGATAAGACCTGGGTCCCGCGGTCAAGCCGCGGGATGACAAAGGAAGATATAACCTGGGGTGCGTGGGTCAAGCGCCGGGATGACAAGAGGGACGAACCGGTCACGGGATGAAAAAGTGGGTGTGTGTGAAAAAAAAAGACGTCGGATTCCCGACGTCTTTTTTTTGATTCAGCATAATTATTATTACGATTCCCATGCATTGAACGTATAACCTTCGGGGGCGTGGCATGCATTTGCGGAGGGCAATGTAAATGATTCGCCATGCAACGCGCGTATTGCACCCGTGTAAGAGTTAGTATTTATCTCACCTTCGCCACAGTCAAATGTGACCGTATTTGGTAATGGGATACAGTCATACTGTGGGGTTGCACTTGTGCCGGAATACCAATAGTGTGGTATGCCGTTCATACGGTTTTGGACGGATTGGTTGGCAATGACACTGCCATAATCTTCGGAACTGCCGTTATAAAATACGGAACGTTGGTTTTGAATGCAAGATTTAAAACTAGATGTGTCGGAGCTTGTGGTATAAAAGGCACATGAGCCCGTGACGTTTATATTGCTACCTTGGCCTATATTGGCGACGCCATAGCCACGTTTGCATATAAAGACGCAGTTAGAGCCACTGGGGAAAGCGTCAATAACATTTTTGCTGCTGCTTGTTTGGCATTCAAGTTGTTCTGTATAGGTGGCGGTCAAAGGGATGTCATCATAATAGTTAAAAGTGACGGTTTCGCCCCCACCCCCAATTTCATACCCCGCCGCCGCTTCGCGTTCTGAGGCAATTGATACAATACCAATCGCCGACAATGATGCCAGGATGTGTGAATAGAATCTCTTGAATTTATGTTGTAGCATAATTTTCCCTTCCTTTTTATGTTCATGCGTATTTTACCATATTTTTGAAATACCTGTAAAGTGTTTTTTGTGGGGGTAATTTTTTGTAAAAAATAAGTAAGTTATAATCTGGGGGTGCGGTCAAGTGTTGGGATGACAAAAAGTAGTCAGGCCACGCGATGGGAAAAAATCCCGCCGGGGCGGGATGGGGTTTAGTTTTTATGGCTTTCGTATTCTTCCTGTTCTTCGATGGTCATGGTCGCCAGGGGGCGCGCCATTAAACGTTCAATCCCAATTTCGTCACCGGAAACAACACTGAAACCATAGGTGCCATTGGCAATGCGATCCAATGCCGCATTAATTTTCATTAGTAATTTGTTATTGCGGTCGGACATCCGCAGGTCCATGGTTATATCCTGGTTATAGGTGGCGTTGTCGGATTCGTCGCCGACACCGACCGCTTCGGTCTTGTCCGCAAGGCGAACCGCACTTAACACGGAATCGCGTTCGTCCATTAATTCGTCGCGCTGGGCCGTTAATACATTATAAAAGTACGCCAGGTGTTCCGGACACATATATGGTTCGGATTTTTTTGGCTTGTAATTCGGGGCCAATTTAATTGTTGTGTAATCTTGTGCTGACATTTTTTATCCCTTTAATTCCCGGACCCAGTCCAATACCGTTTCTTCGTCCATAACGCCGGTGCGTGCCGCAACCAATTCGCCATCGCGAAATGCCAAAATTGATGGAATGCTGCGAATTCCATATTTCATAGGTGTCTGACGATTCGATTCGTCAATTTCAAATTTTACAAATTTTGCATCCGTTGTTTTGTCCGATGCGGATTCAAATATCGGGCCAAACATACGGCATGGACCACACCAGGTCGCCCAAAAATCAACCAATGTTATCCCAGAACCAATCATTGATTCAAATGTTGCGTCGTTTGCATGTTGTACTGCCATGGGTGTCTCCTTTCTTTTGTTGATATTCGGCAAGAGTGTATTATAATCATCCAAAAATGCAAGAGAAATCATAAATGAATAAAATCATATACTTAGATGCCGCCGCAACATATCAAAAATCAGATGCGGTCGTCGGGGCAGAAATTGACTTTCTGCGCAATCATTATGCGAATTCGGGGCGCGGCGTGTGTGAACGCGCCGTGTTGGTCGATAATATGGTGATGGGCGCACGTGAACGGGTCGCAACCATGATGAACACCACGGCGGAACATATTGTGTTTACGTCGGGAACAACCGATGGTATGAATCAAATTGCACGTATGTTGAATCTGAACCAGGATTCGATTGTGGCGGTGTCTGATTTGGATCATCACAGTGCACGGTTGCCCTTTGCAATGACGGGGGCAAAAATTGCGGTCTGTCCGTTGGATGAAAATTATGATTTCGATGTGGATAATATCCCGTGGGCCGATGTGGTGGTTATAACCGCAATGTCAAATGTTTTGGGACGGGCCCAGGATGTCGCCAAAATTGTGGCGTGTGCACGTGAAAAAAATGCCGATGCAATAATTGTTGTCGATGCCGCACAATTTGTCGTGCATGAAAAAATTGATGTCTTGGAATGGGGGGCGGATTTTGTTTGTTGGTCGGCACATAAAATTGGTGGTGACACGGGTTTGGGGGTAATGTATATCAAAAAACCAGAACTGTGGCGGCCGGTGAAGTTTGGCGGGGGGATGGTTAACAGAATCTGTGGGGATGATATTTCGTACAGTTGCGCCCCCGAAATATTCGAGGCGGGAACATTACCACTGACACAAATTGCAGGGTTGGGGGTGGCGATTAATCATCTGGAACAAAACAGACCCGATTCGAAACTGATTCAATATATGTATGATGAATTGGTGGGGCAAAGACGTATAAAAATATTGTCGCATCGTGATGCGGCGATGTTGACGTTCGTTGTTGACGATATGCATGTGTTGGATGTGGGCGCGTTGTTGGGGGCGCGGGGCGTGTGTGTGCGTGTGGGAAATATGTGTGCAACATGGATACATAATCGATTGGGGGTGCCGGGGTCTGTTCGCGTTTCTGTGGGGGCATATAATACAATCGATGAAGTTAAACAGGCGGTTAAATATATAAAAGATATTGTAAAATGAATTTTTCCAAAGATGATATTATTGAACAATTAAAAAAAGTTTATGACCCGGAAATCCCTGTGAATATTTGGGATATGGGACTGATATATAATATAGATATATCGGCGGATGCGGTGCGGATAAAAATGACTTTTACCAGCCCAACGTGCCCCATGATGGAAGAATTAATGCAACAGATTTATGACGTCGTACGGACTGTGACCGGGGATGTGCCCGTGTATGTGGATTTGGTTTGGGATCCACCATGGGATTTGTCGCGTATGTCGGATGCAGCGCGATTGGAATTGGATTTGACGAATCAGGGGTGGTGATATATGACATATCAAGATATGAAAAATATGTTGTCCATTTGTGATGACGCCGAACAAAAATTAGAATTGATTATGGATTTTGGTTCCCAATTAGAGTCGGTGCCGGATGGTGCCGCGTGCAGTGAAATTGTGGGATGTGCTTCGTTTGTGGAAATTTGTCGGTTGGGAAATCGGTTCTATGGACGGGCCGATTCGGCGTTGGTACGTGGAATATTGGCAATATTGTTGGCGATGGTGGACGGTAAAAGCGCGCAAGAGATAAAAAAAATTAACATAGCGCAAGAATTTGCAGGGCTGAATTTAGTTTTGGGGGCGGGGCGTTTAAATGGTGTGAATTCTATGATTCGTTTTTTGCAAAATTTATGATAAAATGCCATGCGTATGGGGGCGGTATTTATGCATGATGATGAAAAAATGTTTCATATTGGGGTTTGGTCACTGGGTACGGTGTTGTTGCTTAGTGTAATGCTGCAGGTATGCTTTCGAACCCAGACACGTCAAATAAATCGTGTGCGTCGTGATATTATTGAAACACAACAAAAAATTGCCGTGGCCCAGGCTAATTTTGCGTCCTTGGTTCGGCCCGAGGTTTTACGTAATATGGTGGTAAGCGTTTTGCCCAAGGTTGAAGGTGTGGGATTCCAAAAGTCGGTATCTGTTGATGAATTGCCAAACAGGGATGGCGCGTAATGTTTGAAGTTGGACGAGATATCTTTAAACATGGATTTAGCGGTATGCGGGGTAATGCCGTGGCGCGAAAGCGTTTGGGGGTCCTGAATGCGTTTTTTTTATGTGCCTTTGTTTTGTTCATAGGGCGGACTTTGCAGTTGGGAATCCAGGGAACTGATAGATCGCGATTGGCCGGTGCTGATGGCGAATGGATGGTGCATCGTGCAGATATTGTTGATAGAAATGGTGATATTTTGGCAAAAAATGTCGTGTCGGGGCATATAATATTGCGAAATCGTGCCGTGCGACCCCAGGACCGTGATGCCGTTGCCCAAACCATACACGAGGCTTTGCCATATGAATATTCGTTGGCCCAGGCAATTGAATTGGTTAATTCGGGGGTGCGGTTTAAATATTTGAAAAAATATGCCAGTGATAAACAGCGCGAAATCGTGCAAAAAGCACGCCTGACCGGATTAGAGGTTGAAAAAATTCAAACGCGCAGGTATCCGAAACGCAGACTGTTTTCGCATGTTGTTGGGTTCGTTGGTGAAGATGGACGCGGATTGGAAGGGGCCGAACGTGTGTACGATGGATATTTGCGTGAAAATAAAGACCCGTTACGTCTGAGTGTCGATTCGCGAATTCAATCGGTGTTTTATGAGCAGCTGTCTTTTGCAATGCAGAAATATCAGACCAAGGCCGCTATGGGCATGTTGATGAATTCGCGTACGGGGGAAATTATCGCAATGGTGTCTTTGCCGGACTTTGACCCGGAAAACCTGCGGGCTGATCCGGTGGCGAATCGTACCTTTAAACCAATGCGCAGTGTGTTCGAATTGGGGTCTATATTTAAAATATTCAATACGGCGTTGGCGTTGGAAAATGGTATAGAACCCACCAAAGAGTATTATGTGGCAAAGCCTTTTCCCATTTATGATAAAAATGGCAGAATTGCAAAAAAAATCACCGATATTCGCAGTTTTAAGCCACCGCGCCCCAGTATTAATGTCGAAGAAATTATGATTCATTCCTGTAATGTGGGTAGTGCACAAATCGCACTGGAATTGCCCGATGGGGCACAAAAAGAATTCTTTGAACGGTTGCATATGGATAAAGCGTTGAATTTGGAATTTGGACGCACGGAAAACAGTATCCCGCAACGCAAATGGGGGCCGGTTGAGCGGGCAACCGTGGCATATGGTCAGGGATATGCCGTAACGCCAATGCATTTGATGTTGGCGGTAAACGCGGTGACCAATGGTGGTATTTATATTTATCCAACGTTGCAAAAACGCAGTGTTGGGGTCGTGCGCGGGGAACGTGTCTTGGCAGACGAGATTTCTGCAAAATTGCGTCCGATTATGTTGCGGGTCGCCGAAGAAACCAGTGGTAAACAGGCCAGGGTGGCCGGTATTCAAATCGGTGGTAAAACGTCGACCGCGGAAAAATATACAAATGGAAAGATAGATAATAAACGAAATGTTACCGCGTTTGTGGGAATCTTTCCTGCACATGCGCCACAGTATACGATTATGGTTGTGTTGGATGAACCCCAGGGAACCAAGGAATCTTGGGGGTGGAGAACCGCTGCATGGAATGCCGTGCCGACAACAGGTAAGATTTTAAACAGTATACTGCCGTTGCTATTTGAATAAATTTGAATTATAATATTGGTGATAATAAAAAAAAGAGTAGCGCGTGAGAAAGATAGTAGATAAATCCATGCTGGGCAAGGCGTGGGTGATGGAAAGTGACGTTTTTGATGGACATGGGGATTTGGTTAAAAATATTTTGCGTGGGCGTGGGATAGAAACGGACGCGGATATTAAAAGTTTTTTGAATCCCAGTATTAAAGAATATATGCCAGATCCAAGCGTCTTGATGGATATGGACCGGGCTGTGCAGGTGATTGCCGAAGCCGTACAAAGTAATCAAAAAATCGCAATTTATGGTGATTATGACGTTGATGGTATTACGTCCACTGCAATTATGGTTAAGTATTTGCGTGCGGTAGGGGCGGATGTGTTGTGGCACCTGCCAACGCGCGAAGGTGAAGGGTATGGCCTGAATAATCAGGCTATTGATGAAATTGTTGCCCAGGGGGCAAATCTGTTAATTACGGTTGATTGTGGAATTTCCGGGGTCGGTGAAGTAGAGTATGCGCGGAAACTTGGGTTGCGGGTTGTGGTTACAGACCATCATTCACCCGATAATTTGTTGCCAGATGCGGATGCGGTTGTTAATCCAAAACGTGTGGATGATGTTTCTGGGTTGACGTATTTGGCCGGTGTTGGGGTTGCGTTTTTAACATTGGTGGCGTTGAATCGCGAATTGAAAAATCGTGGTATGGGGTTGGATAATTCAGAACTGATGAATTATATGGATTTGGTTTCGTTGGGGACAATTTGTGATACGATGCCCCTGGTCGGATTAAATCGGGCATTTGTTGCGACGGGACTAAAGGTGTTGGGGTTACGACAAAACCTGGGGGTGCGTGTATTGATGGATGTGGCCGGAATAAAAAAACCGTCCGTTTATGCGGCCGGGTTTGCGTTGGGACCACGGTTAAATGCAGCGGGGAGATTAGACTCTGCAACACCTGCGTTAGAGTTGTTGTTGACCGATAATCCTTTGATTGCACATGATTTAGCCGAAAAATTGCATCAGATGAATCAAGAGCGTATTGATATTCAAAATGCGATTATGTTGCGTGCGTGTGAAATGGCGCAACAGTGCTGTGAGTCTGGGCGGTGCAGTTTATTTGTGTGTGGGGATAACTGGCATGGCGGTGTTATGGGAATCATAGCCGGACGATTAAAAGATAAGTATAATTTGCCGTCATGTGTGGCAACACGTGCTGATGGTATGATAAATGGGTCGGGGCGTTCAATCGCAGGAATTGATTTAGGCAAGATTATTCATGATGCGTTGGCCGCGGGTATTGTGTCCGAAGGGGGGGGGCATGCAGCGGCCGCGGGATTTTCTTTGCCGGCGGAAAATGAAGATGCGTTTTGCAGGTTCTTGGAAAATGCGGTGAATAAACAGTTGCATGGACAAAGACCCAGTCCACAGGTTTTGGTTGATGCAGAAATTGATGCGGGGGGGGCAAATATGCGATTGGTTCGTCAATTGGATGCTTTGGAACCGTTTGGCCAGGGAAACCCGGAACCGTTATTGGTATTGCGTGGTGCCCAATTGCGACATGCGTCTGTTATTGGGGCGGGGGGGGCGCATTTGCGTGGAACCGTGGGAACCAGTGTCGGAACAAAATTGGCCTTTGTTGGATTTAATCTGGTTGGAACGCCTGTTGGTGATTTTTTACTGGACGATGCGAACACAAATACTACAATAAAGTTACTGGGGCGGTTGAAACAGAACGAGTATAATGGACGTGTTAGTGCCCAGTTCTTTTTAGAGGATGTGGCGATATAAAAAAAGATTGATATGGAACAGAAAATACAAGAATTTTATGAACGTGTAAAAAACGCTGGGTCAATTGCAATTATGGGACACAAGAACCCAGATGGTGATTCGCTGTGCAGTGTGTTAGCGTTGGCGCATTTAATAGAAGATAATTTTGGAATTGTGCCGGTTTGTACCTATGATGGAAATATTCCGGATGCGCTGGATTATGTGCCGTTACGTTCACGTATAAAATACTTTGAACGTATTGATACACAAATGCAATATGATTTGGCAATTGTGATGGATTATGGAAACCAGGCGCATATTGGTGGACCGCGGGCAATTGTTGATAACGCAAAGTTTGTTATCGAAATAGATCATCATAAAAATGATGAAAATGTGGGTGCGTTGTGTATTAATGATGAAAATGCGCCCGCCACGGCTGTTATTGTGTACAAAATTATGCGGGCTGGTGGTTTGTATATGGATTCGCGTACGGCAGATTTGTTGGCGTTGGGAATTTTGACAGATACGGGGAATTTTAAATTTGTGCGCAATGGCGATGCGTTGCGGATAATGGCTGATTTGGTTGATGCAGGTGTCAATATCCGTAATTTGATTGAGCTGATGCATAATAAACCACGCAAGGCGGTTCAATTAGAGGCCAGAACAACCGCAAATGCAGAATTTTTGTATCATGGTCGGTTGGCGTTGGCGATGATCGTAAAAAAAGACTATAAATATTTGGATGGGCGTGGTGAAATGGTTCTTAGTTTGTTGGGGCAGATTCAGGGGGTGGATTATATTGTTTTGTTAAAAGAACAAAAGCCAGGCCAAATAGGTATTTCTATACGCAGTCGTAGAAAACCAATAGATCATATTGCGGTCGCCCTGGGGGGCGGGGGGCACGAAAGGGCCGCAGGTGCGATTGTTCGTGGGGAAACTTTGGAAGATGTGCGTGCACGGGTTATAGCATTGTTCAAGGGAGAATAGGATGAAAAAATTTTTTGTCACCGTTTTTATGTCTGTTTTTTGTGTTGGTGCCAATGCCGCTGTTGATACTGAATTGGTGAATAGTGCAGAAAAATATTTAAATTCTGTAACCGGTTTGGACGGGAAATTTGTGCAAACCGCAAATGGCAAGCAGCAGGCGGGACAGTTTTCTATGTTGCGTCCGGGACGTGTTCGTTTAGATTATGATAATATGCCCGTGCAATTAATTTCAGATGGACAAGATTTGTATTTCTTTGATAAATCCCTGGATCAGATTACAACCGTTCCGGTTACTAGTACGCCGGCGGGGATTTTGGTGCGCAAAAATATTGATTTGAAAAATGCAGATATTAATGTTGTTGAGACAATTGATTATGAAAATTCTTTTGCGTTGAAATTAAATTTAAAGGGACAGGAGGGTCTGGGGTATATGACGGTTGTGTTTGATAAAAAACCGGTAAAGTTAAATTCTTGGACGGTGGTTGATGCCACTGGGGCCACGACAGATGTTGCTTTTCGTGCTTTAAAAGAAAAAACGAATTTTGGAAAAAATTATTTCCAGATTCAGCGACATAAAATGGTTAGTACAAGTGGTGGTGATGAATACTATGATTAATGCAAATGTTTGGAATTAGTTGGGCAGAATTTTTTGTAATATTGTTGGTGGCTGTGTTGGTTGTACCGGCCCGTCTGTGGCCCGATGTTGCCCGATTCCTGGCACGGTTGGTAAATGCGGTGCGTCGCGTTATGTGGAAAATTTCAGATATATCAGAAAATTTAAAGCAACAAATTGATTTAGAAAAACCGATTGATGATTTGATTCAAAACACAACCAGTGATGTTTTGGATACTTTTTCTGATGTGATTCCAAAAAAGAAAAAAATGCCGAAAAACGTGCGTAAAGGGACAAAAAAATGAAGCAGATGACCCTGATGCAACATTTTTCTGAGTTGCGCCGACGTGTCTTGTGGGTGGCATTGGTGTTTGTAATTAGTTTTATTCTGGGGTGGTATGTCGCACCGATGTTTCAATCGTTTTTGACAGGGCCGCTGTTATCAGTTTGGCCCGATGGAGAGTTGTTGTATACTGGATTGTCTGATGGTGTGATGATTCACTTGTCTTTGGCCGGATTGTTTGCACTGATTGTGGTCTTGCCGGTTGGGTTGTGGCATGCGTGGGCCTTTGTTGCACCGGGACTGAAAAAGCAAGAACGTAAAATAATTTGGCCTTTGTTGTTATTGTGTCCTTGTCTGTTTGTATTGGGGGCGGGGTTTGCTTTTTATTTCCTGTTTCCGGTGGTGTTTAAATTTTTTATTCAATTAAATCAATCGGCACCGGTACCTGCAATGTTGATGCCCGTGGCGCGGGATTATTTAAGTATGGCCATAGGGTTGATGAAGATTTTTGGGGTTGCTTTTCAGTTGCCGTTGGTATTGGTGTTGTTGAATAGAATTGGTGTTTTGCCAAAAATGCGTGCCGTTAAAATGCGACGTTATGTTATAATTTTTATTATTGTTGTTGCCGCAATTTTAACCCCACCAGATGTTGTATCGCAGATTATGTTGGCGATACCAATGTGGATTTTGTTTGAATTTAGTATTTTATTTATGCGTCGTGATTGATTTTGTGCTATAATTGTCGTGTGAGGAAAGTCTTTTGTATTTTTATCGGTATTTTGATTACACAAACATCGTGTGATCTGCAACCGAAGATTACTTCATTGCCGGATTCGGTTGGGGATTTTATTTCAGCGCGATATCCAACGTTGTTGGCAGATCCAGATAAAAATCCCGAAATTTATAATTCGGCTGTAACAGATTATGGGGTGTATGATTCGCCCGAATTGTACGGAAAATTTGAAGACGTTGATTATGTTATGTATGCCTCGGTTGACGATTATGTTGTGCCACCACAGGTGTCAGAATCTGTCGTATCTGCGGATGCCGATAGGGGCGGGGCGATTGTTGAGACAGGGGCGGAAACGGCGGATGATATCTTGGTTGTGCCGACGTATAAAGATACCGGTGTGCGCGCGGATGCGGAAAAAAGTGCAGATGTGGGTACTGTATTGGAAGTAAATAAGCCGAAAGCCGGGGTTAAAACTGTTACGCGTGTAGAATTAAGCGAGGTTCGTGTTGTGCCGGGGGATACTTTGTATTCTTTGTCGCGCAGGTATTCTGTGCCCGTTAATGATTTGGCGGTTATGAATAATTTAAAGGCGCCTTTTAATTTGGTTGTGGGGCAAAAAATTCGTGTGCCAAATTTGACGGATGCCCGGGCGGTGGAAAATGTCGTCGTGAAGAAAAAAGAAAATTCAAAAATATCCCAGATTTCCAGCGTAGACAAGACGAAAGTGCCTGAAAAAAAGATAGAGAAAACTGAAAAGGGCAAGGTGGCGGATAAGGCACCCGACACCACGAAAAATAAGACAACCGCAGTCGCCCAGGCCAAAAAGATTTCTTCGGATCCAACGAAAAAATTGCCCAAGATTGTGGGGCGGTCTTCGTCTAAATTTTCATGGCCGGTTCGTGGTCGAATCTTGTCCGATTATGGTGCCAAGTCAAATGGTTTGTTTAATGATGGTATAAATATTTCTGCAACACGTGGCGCTAATGTTTTGGCCGCGGAAAATGGTGTCGTTGCGTATGCCGGGAATGAGGTCAAGGGTATGGGAAACCTGGTGATAATTCAGCATGATGGCGGTTGGATGACAGTTTATGCACATATGGATTCGATGATGGTGCGTCGTGGTGTACGGGTCAAAGTTGGTCAGAAAATAGGAACAGTTGGTGAAACAGGAAAGGTTGATACGCCACAATTACACTTTGAAATACGCAAGGGAACACAGGCATATAACCCAACGTCTTATTTAAAAAAATAATTTTACCCCACATAGTGGGGATTTATTTTATGAATATTGTCAAATCATAATTTTCCTTTTCGCGTGGTAGAATTTGTTTTATCCAAGGGGGAAAATATATGAAAAAAATAATTTTTATTTTATGTGTTTTGTTGGCCGTGCTGTTGATTGCATGGTTTGTTGCGTATATGCATAAATCGCCAATCGTTGAAAATGTTGGTTATCAGGCATCGAATCGCGATGGACAAATTGTAATATATGATATTGAAGATTTAGAGTTAGAAGCGCGTGAAATTATCCCACAGGGGGGATTTGATTATATTCGTGGGGGTGCGGAAACAGAACAGACAATGATGCGTAATATTTCTTCGTTTGATAATGTGGATATTGTGCCACGTGTGTTGACCGGTGTGGTTGAGCCAAATATTGCAACAACAATACTGGGGACGGAAATTTCTTTGCCGGTTATTGCGGCGCCGGCGGCGGCACATGGGTTGGCGCATGTATCGGCCGAGGCCGGAACCGCGCATGGCGTGGCCGCAGCGGGAACGATAATGAGTGTAAGTAATTATGCCAGTTCCAGTCTTGAAGATATTGCCAAGGCGGGACGTGGGGCACCACAATGGTTTCAGTTGTATCTGAGCAAGGATGAAGCCTTTAATAAGCAGATTATCAAAAAGGCCGAAGATTTGGGTTATGTGGCGATTATTTTAACCGTGGATGCGCCGGTTGGTGGAAATCGTATCGCGGATTTGCGAAATAGCTTTAAGTTTCCATTGGAATTGCCAAATGTTGCTAAGAAAAGTGTTAAGACCAAGGGGCAGGGAATCAGCAAGATTTTTGCTGCCTCAAAAAATGATTTGACACCTTATGATGTTATGTGGGTGAAATCTGTGACCTATTTACCGGTTATTGTCAAAGGGATTCAACATCCTGATGATGCAGAATTGGCTATATGGGCGGGGGCAGATGCAATATGGGTTTCAAACCACGGTGGACGTCAGTTGGATGGGGCGCCGGGGGCTTTTGAAATGTTGCCAGAGATAGCCGCACGTGTAAATAAGCGTGTGCCAATTATTTTTGACAGTGGTATTCGGCGTGGACAACATATATTCAAGGCCATTGCCAGTGGGGCGGATGTTGTTGCAATTGGACGACCCGTAATTTATGGCTTGGCGTTGGGTGGATGGCGCGGGGTCGTTGATGTATTTGATTATCTGAAACAGGATTTGCGTCGTGTTATGACATTGGCGGGCGCACAAACCATAGAAGATATAAAAAATATAGATTTACGCCCAAGATGTGTGTCTGTTGTGGATGGGGGATTATAAAAACTTGCATTTTATAAAAAAAAGGATATAATTAGCGCGCTGATAAGAAAAAAATCGGTTTTGGATGCGTAGCTCAGTTGGTAGAGCAACTGACTCTTAATCAGTGGGTCCAGGGTTCGAGTCCCTGCGCGTCCACCAAAAATTACGGTCGTGTGTGGCCGTTTTTTTATTTGTTTTATATAAGAAAAAAATCCCAGAAATCATGCGTATACGTCAGGGATTCATACCTATGCATTTTTTTGTTTAGTGCTGATAGAATTAAAGTGTTGACATGAAACAAAAACATTAAATACAAAAAGGAGAAGAAATGAAAAAATTAGCAATATCAGCGTTGGCGGTGTTGATTGCATGCCCGGCTTTTGCAGGGATTAATCATCCGGATCAGGGCAGCAGTTGGCAAATGTGGGGGATGGATCCTTATGTTGGCCTGAGAGGTGGTATGAGTTATTCAAACCTGAATTATAAATATAATGGCAATAAAGAATCTATGACGGATTATATTTTTCAGGGGCGCGCCGCATTGGGGTTAGAGGTCTGTGATACCGTTCGTTCAGAAATTGAATGGTCTTATTTTGGTAAACTGTCTGATTCTGAACGCTTTGGTGATGCGGGTACCGTTGATGTTGAAGCAAAAATGCAGACGTTATTATGGAATAACTATATGGAATTTGGTTCATATAAAATCGTTCGTCCGTTCATAGGTGTTGGTGCGGGTATCGCAATGACTGATGTTAAACGTCATGGAACATTGGTGCCAAGTCACAGCAAGGATGAAACACGTTTCTCGGCAATGGGGACATTGGGCGTGACATTTGATATGGAACGCTTTGCGGTTGATTTGGCTGCACGTTATACCTATGTTGATATCAATTCCGGGTTGCATAACTTTGGTGGTGATATTGGCATCAGGTTTATGTTCTAGGTCAGAAGAAAATCTAGGTATAGGCGCCCCGTTTGGGGCGTTTTTTGTTGACCAAAATTATTTAAAAAATTATAATGCGGTGGTTTTTGAAGAGGAATTAACAACGTGCAGTGCCAATAAGTCCAGTTGAAGGCACTGTTTTTTACATGTATAGGAGAAATATTATGAGTTCGATACAGCATTTACCACCGCAAAATTTTAAAGAGGCAATTATTTCAGCAATACCAAATTGTACAACAATGTTGTTGGGGATGATGACTTTGAATTTATGGATTTATGGTCATTTGACCTTGGAAAATTTTTGTGCGGCGTTTGTGCCGATGTATTTGACGGCCTTTTGTTTAGATTTTTTTATTGTTGGACCGATGGTAATGCGAATCGTTAAAAGATTTGACATTATGAAATATATGCCACTGTTGCGTGTTGGTTTGATGGCAACGATATTGACCGGTTTGGCGCCAGTTATTGAAACGGGATATTTGCCGGGGACACAGCAGTATTTAACGGCTTTGCCACGTAATTATATAGTTGCATTGTTGTTACAGGTTTTAGTTGCATATCGCCTTGGGATGATGGTGTTAGGGAAATATAGACGATTTAAGGCAAGTGTTAATGTTGCAAAATAAATAAAATCCCCAAAATGGGGATTTTATATTAATTTCGCAATTGCAAGTTTGTTTAAGAACCCTTCTTCAATTCCGCTTAATAAAGAATTTAGGCCTTCGTTTGTTTCGTCATCGTTCTGCAATTCTTCCAAATGTGATATTATTTTTTCGCACAGTTTTACTAAATCGCGATTAATGAATTTTGGATTTAAAATATCAGATTTAAAAACTTTCTTGTTATCTGTCGCCATAAAGTATGTTTCTGCGATTGCGTCAATCCATGTGTCGATGTCTTCGGATAATCTGTCAAACATAAGATGTTTTGAATAACTGTCGGTTGACCAATGATTTATTTTGCATGCGTATTTAAACGCAATTAAGTGTTGTATCAATTCGTACATTTTTATCCTCCTTTTTTTGTTGGTTGTATTTTAAAATATCAGTTTGAAAAAAAGTATGTTACAGGATTGTAATCAAAAAGCGCTATACGCATATAATCCGGTGTTTTTTTGGGAATTCAAACCTGGGGTAATTTGTGGGTTTTTATTGTAAAGTATGTTTGTGTAAACACAAAGGAGAAACATATGAAAAATGTAAGTAAAAAAATGTTAACATTTGCATCTTTGATGGGGGTGGTGGCGCTGTTGTCGGGGTGCATGATGGAATGTCCCGCAAAAAAGACGCATCACAAGAAAGCGATGCATCACCCCCAACCTGTTGAGGTTATCGAATCGGATACAATTGTTGTGTATCAAACATATGAAAATGCGGATGTGAATTCTGTGTATGCAAAAATGTATACGCACAGCAGTCGTGGCGGTGAATCAAAAATGGGACATATTAAGTTCAAAGAAACAGATAATGGTTTAAAGATGACCGTTGATTTAAAAGATATGCGCCCAGGCGTTCAGTATCACGTAAAAATGTATCAATGCGGTTCGTGCTATAATGATGCAAAGTGCTGTAACAACGCTAAGTTGTTAAATGTTCAGTTGCCTATGCTGCAAACCGGGATGAGTGGTCGCTTGAATCAAACCTATATGATTCAAGGATTGAATGCAGGACAATTGGAAGGTGCCAATATCTATCTGGAACGTGATGGTGGATACAAGGCCGGATGGGGCAAATTAGAAAAATAATAATTTAAATTGTAATAAAAACACCCATTTTGGGTGTTTTTTGTTGTTAATATTGTAATGGGTGATAGTATCATGGGAAATGAAACCTGTTGCAATTTTTTTGTTGTCTTGTTTGTTGCCAGTTGCAGCTGTGTGTGCCGATATTGTAAACGGCAGTGTTTGGTTGGGTGATAAATATGCACGTTCTGATTTAGTTATTGGAACGGATGTTATGTATGCGCCCGATACGTTGTTTGTTACGGAAACAATTCTTTTGGAAAATAATGGTGAATTAAAAACAGATATATATTTATGTGACCGTTGTGATTTATTTGTAAAGAATCGTGGGGTGATAGATTCAAATTTTTATCTGGGTGAATATGCACGATTGTTTCAGGTGGTGTCAGGTAATGCTGATATGGTTTCCGGTGGTTTTATGGTGCCATATTCTGTAATGATTGATGGTGTGGATGATTTGTCTTTGGCGCATGTGATTGATTTTGCAAATATGGCGGATGAAATAATATTGAAAAATTCTGTCTTGGATATAAATGGTGTTACCTCAGGAATAGAAGTGCCGATAACAATTGAAGGTGATGTGATATTTAAAATAGATGATTTGGGTGACTTGTATGATGTTGTGTTCATGAAAAATGTATCGGGAAGTGGTACTGTGCGTGTGTTGTCGGATAATGCGGACAGATTGTTTTCAGATGTGGCGTATATTCGGGATGGTAATCTGATTTTTACACGTGTTCGTGAAACGGATTATTCCAAAATTTTTGGTGATGAATTGGGTGCGTTTCTTGATTCTTTGCGTATGCGTGATTCGGAAGATGATTTGATTAATGCGTTGGATGCCGCGAATGATATGAATGAATTGCATCGTGTTATGACGAAAAGTGCACGTTTGAACCCAGATGTTTTATTAAATATTATTCGTGTTGTTGGTGTAATATTTCGTGATGATTATATGCGTAATGGTGGCGTACTATTAAATCCATTTATGGGATGGAGTAATGATTTTTATGTGTGGGGATTGAATTTGGGATATGTTGTTAATGTGGATGAAAATTTTAGACTTGGGATTGTTGGACATGTTGGTGACATAGAATTTAAATCGGATGTGGATGTGTTTTCGGGGGTGATTTATGGTGTCGGTTTTATGGCAGAATATACTTTTGAAAATAATTTGTTTGTGCGTGGGGGGTTAGATGTTTTGCGTTATGTTTTTGATATTGATTGCGCACTCTATGAAAATAATATTGTAACCGGGCCGGTGGGAATAGGCCTGAATTTGGAAAGCAGTGTTGGATATAAATTTAAAGTTGCCGATTCGTTTTGGAGTGTGCCTTTTGTTGGTGTCGGTGCAGATTATACAGATGTTGAAAAGTATCAAGCCCAACGTAATTACGGGGTTGTGGGTATGGATATTCGTTATGATTATGATATGTTGGGAATAAAATATAATTATGGCATCGGTATAAATGTAAATACTAATTCAGAATTGGAATTTATGGGGTGTGTTGGTTTCTGGGGTGATATGGATGGGGTTGGTGGCGATTTCTCTGCGTCGGTTGTTTCAATGGCGGATATTACGTCATACAGGATTTCGGTTAATGCGCGTGCAATTTTCTAGCTAATAAATTTCCCTCGCAGACATGCCTTGTTTGCATCTGTGATGATAATGTCCGTCAAAACGGGTGCGTTGTCACGGTGTGCAACAATACATGGTTGCATGTAAGGTGTACGATATATCAAGTGTTTCCCAGTTTTGTCGGCCCCTTCCAGCAGGCATGATAATGTTTTATCAATACACGATATATTAAATTCGCGTTGGACTTCGTTAAGATAGGTGTCCAGTTTCGTCAGGCGTTCTGACTTTATTTTTTCAGGTATTTGGTCGGGCATTAATGCGGCGCCGGTATGTGGGCGTGGTGAATACTTAAAAGAATACGAGTTTATATATTTTATTTGTTTGGCAATTTGCATCGTTTGTTCAAAATCCGAATCGGTTTCACCCGGAAAACCAACAATGAAGTCAGATGATATTTGAATGTCGGGACGTGCGGATTTTAATTTATTTATGATGTCGCAGTATAATTCCAAACTGTATGGGCGGTTCATGCGTTTTAATACATTTGGGGCGCCACTTTGAATTGGCATGTTTAAAAACGGTAACAGTTTTGGTTCAGTTTTGAACATGTCAATCAGGTCGTCTGTCATTTCGGTTGGATAACTGGAAGTAAAGCGTATACGCATGATTTCCGGGATTTTTGCCGTTTCACGTATTAGGTCGGACAGGCGATATGTATTGCCGTTTTCGTCGTTGTATTTATATCCATTTACATTTTGTCCCAAGAAACAAATTTCAATTGCGCCGGTTTTTGATGCGTGGATGGTGTCGCGTATTACCGATTCAAAGGAACGTGAAATTTCACGTCCGCGTGTGTACGGTACGATACAATATGTGCAACAATGGTTGCAGCCTTCCTGGATTGGGATATATGCAACGCGTGGTGAAGTTTCCATCTGGGGCAGGGAATCAAATTTTTCCAGCCCGCCCAAATCAATATTAAATAAACGCGCGTCTGGGTTATTTAATATCTCGGGCAGTTTGTGGTAACTTTGCGGGCCCAGGACAAAGTTTAATTCGGGAATTCGACGAAAAGCATCTGTGCCCGATTCGCGTGCGACACAACCAACAATTCCAAACAGGGCAGAGGGCTTTTTTGCGCGTCTGATACGCCCCAGGGCAGAAAATACTTTATCTGTTGCCTTGGCACGAACGGCGCAGGTGTTTAAAATAATAATATCTGCGTCTGCGACGTTGTTTGTTTGGGCCATGCCATGATGTTTCAGCATCGCGGCAATACGCCAACCGTCGTATACGTTCATTTGACAACCAAAGGTTTGGATAAAGAATTTCTTCATGTTTGTTCTATTTGTGTTTTGTGTGTTCGCTGCGTAATTTTTTTATGATTTGGGTTTGTTTTGCGCCGTATGCACGTAACATATGTCTTTTTCGATATTGGTCGTTGCGTTTCTGAATTTTTGCCCGGGATTCAAAGGCGGCCATTTCGCGCAGGATGTGAACCATATCATATATTTCATATGTCATATTATTTTTCCTTGATCTTTTGGGCGTCCAGCATGCGTTTTTTTGCGGCGGATATTTTGTTTGCCCATTTTAACGCAGGTTGTCTGATTGGTGTGTGAGTTTGCTTGATTGGGCCTGTTGGCTTTACCGTTTTTGTTGTATTTTTTTGTGTTGCAACTTCGCCTTCTGGGAAAACTTCTACTTCGACCAGGCCGTATTCCAGGCCAGTGATGCAGTTATTTTTTGTTATGCCAATAACCTTGATTGTTTCTTTCTTTGCCATTTTTTTATCCTTTCTTTATGCCAATTTATTGCGTAGGATTTCGTTCACGACGGCCGGATTTGCGGTGCCGCCGGTTTTCTTCATGACCCCCCCAACAAAGAAGCCCAGCAGTCCCACCTTGCCAGATTTGTATTGTTCAACCTGGGATGGGTTTGCCGCGATTACTTCATCAACAATCTTTTCGATTGCGCCGGTGTCGGTCATTTGCTTCATACCGAATTTGTCCGCGATTTCGCGCGGTGTGCCCGATTCGCCATCCAGCATTTTGATAAATATTTCTTTGGCCTGTTTGCCGTTGATTGTGTTTTCGGCAACCATGTCAACCAGTTCGGCCAAATCAGATGGTGTGATAATGCGCATGTTATCCACAATACCCGATTTTTCGTTTTTGACGTCCCAGTTTTCGGGGTGTGCGAACAATTCAGAAATCATCCAGTTGGCGACACCTTTGGCGCGTTTTTTGTCGCCATTTACAGATGCATCATACCAATGTGATATATCAGTGCTTTCGGTCAGGCGTGTGGCATCATATTCAGACAGCCCGAATTCGTGCGTATAGCGCGCGCGTGTCGCAGATGGTAATTCCGGCAGGTTTGCGCGTATACGTTCAATTTGTTCGTCTGTGATTTCGATTGGTAATAGGTCCGGATCCGGGAAATAGCGATAATCCAGTGCGTCTTCTTTGCTGCGCATGACGGATGTTGTGCCGTCGCCCTGATGGAAACGCATTGTGTCCTGGGAAACGGTGCCACCGTTTTCATAGATTTCAATTTGACGGTGGGCCTCGTATTCAATGGCAGTTTTAATAAATTTAAATGATACCATGTTTTTTGTTTCGGTACGTGTGCGGAATTCGGTTGAGCCCACGGGACGTACGGAAACATTTACGTCGGCACGCATAGAGCCTTCTTCCATATTTGCGCGTGACACGCCCAGGGCGCGAGCAATTTCACGGATTTCGCGCAGATAGCGTTCCGCTTCGTCCGGGGATGAAATGTACGAGTTGTTTTCGGGATCCTTGGTGTCCAAAAAGGTCACGATTTCAAGCAATGCGACACCTGTGCGGTTGTAATCTGCAAAGGATTTTGTTGGATGGACGTCGTGTTTTAATTTGCCGGCGTCTTGTTCCAGATGTGCGCGTTCAATTAAAATTTTCTTTGGATTGCCATCGTCACCCATAATTTCAACCCAACCACGTCCGACAACGGGCGCTTCATCGGCGGGTTGTGAAATCTGATATCCCTGGGGCAGGTCAGGGTAGAAGTATTGTTTACGGGCAAAGCGACTGGTGCGGGATATTTCTGCATTAATACCCAAGCCAAATTTTATTGCCTGTTCAACACAGTATTTGTTTAATACCGGTAACATGCCGGGCATGCCTGCGTCAATCATTGAAACCTGGGTGTTGGGGGATACGGTTGGGTTATAGTCCGCAGATGCGCCACTGAATAATTTAGAATTGGATAACACTTCGATATGTGTTTCCAGTCCGATTACCAATTCCCAATCACATGTTTTGCCTTTTATCGTAAACATTTTGTCTTTTTCCCTTGCTTTTTTATTTTTTGTATCTTATTATTGTCGTCGCGTTGGCTAGGTAGCTCAGTTGGTAGAGCAAGGGACTGAAAATCCCTGTGTCGGCGGTTCGATTCCGTCCCTAGCCACCATCTCCTTTCTAAATGAGGCCGTTTTTACGGTCATTTTTTATTTCCCCATAATTATTGTTGGGCGGTTGTCAATGGCGGCTGCGGTTTCAATGTGTTTTGCCAACTGTAAAACACGCATGTCGTCAAAGCGCGCCCCTACAACCTGCATCCCCAGGGGCAGACCGTTGTTTGCCAGTCCGCATGGTACGCTGCATGCCGGTACCCCCGCCAGGTTCATTGCAACCGTAAATAAATCCAGTGCATAGTATTCCAATGGCGTTAAATCCGAATCCAATGGCATTGCGGTACCCGCACTGGACGGGCATACGATTAAATCGCACTGTTCAAAGGCGGTGTTAAAACTGTCCGATATCATGCGACGTACGCGTGCCGCCTGCATAAAGTATACGTCATACGATTCACTGGATAAAACCGCGGTGCCGATTACCATACGGCGTTGCACTTCGTCGCCAAAACCGGCGGCGCGCGATTTTTTAAATGTGTCGTAAATGTCGCGACCTTCGACACGCAGGCCATAGCGCATACCGTCATAGCGGGCAAGGTTTGATGATGCCTCGGCCGGGGCGATGATATAGTATGCCGCCAATGCATCCAAGATGTTTGGGATGGATACTTCGACGATTTCTGCGCCCATGGATTTTAAATCGGAAATGCGTTTTTCAAACAGTGTCTTCATGTCGTCCGAAATTTTTACATCATTGAATTCTTTGATGATGCCAACGCGTAATTTCTTTCCGTTGCCCAGGATTGGTTGGATTTCCGATGTGCATGAAAAATTATTTTCACAACTGGTCGATTCGCGTGGGTCATGTCCCGCCATGATGTTTAATAATAATCCCGCATCATCAACGGTGCGTGCGATTGGACCGGGGGTGTCCAGACTGGAAGCAAAAGCAATGCAACCAAAGCGTGAACACAGGCCGTATGTCGGCTTCATCCCGACCAGGCCGGTTATGGCCGCCGGAAAGCGAATAGAACCACCGGTATCGGTGCCGGTCGCCGCAATGGCCAGTCCCCCCGCCACGGCAGAAGTAGAACCGCCCGAAGAACCGCCCGCGGTCAGGCGTTTTTCAATTTGCCATGGGTTGACAGGTGCGCCAAAGTAACTGGTCTTGCTGAAAGTGCCCATTGCGAATTCGTCCAGGTTTGCCTTGCCCAATAATACGGTGCCGGCATCGATGAATTTTTGTGAAATGGTTGATTCGTATTCGGGAACAAAATTTTCCAGCATGCGTGATGCCGCGGTTGTGCGAATGCCGCGCGTCGCAAATAAATCCTTCATCGCGATTGGCGCACCGTCCAAGAATTTTGCGTCGCCCGCCGCGCGACGTGCATCAGATGCGGCGGCGTCCATCATGGCGCGTTCGGGTGTGGTTGTGATATAGCAATTTAAATCCGTGCCATATTTTTCAATGCGGTCCAAGTACGCGCGTGTTAATTCCACTGCGGAAATTTCGCGGGTGTTTAGTTTCTGTAGTGCTTCGCTTAGTGTCAGGTTAATCATCTTTTTTCTTCTTTTATTTTTGTTTGTTGTTCAAATAGGATTTGACGGTTGCGCTGTGAAATAATTTTAATTGTGCGAAAATTTTTTCACGTTGTTTTTGCGATATTTGAGTATACGGATTGTTTAATGTTATATGCAGGTATTCAAAGTATTTTTCATCCAATAGCAAGATACCGTATTTTTTTTGCAATATAGAATGTAAATATGGTTGGGCCGTTAATACGGGGGAATTAAAATGGTCGTCATTTATTGCATGATAAATTGTTTCGGCGTGCACTTCGGGCAGTTTGCTTAATTTCTTGGTTATTGCAGTTGGGTGCAGTTTTTTTCCACGATGCGCAATGTTGTATCCGATTATTAATTCGGCAACGCGTTCGGCGTTCAGGATAGAGTGTTTTATTTCGTATTCTGCCAGGAATTGTCCCAAATCTTCTAGATATTCATAATATTCTGGGTGGTCTAGTAAGTCTTCTGCTTTAAAGTTTATATTGTGTCTTTTTGCAAGTTTATCGGCCTGAAAATCGTAATTTTCAGAAGCGACTATTATCTGGTTCGATAGATTGTGAAAGTTTCGTAGATGTTTTTTATTGGGTTTCATCGTTGTACCTGTTTTATTTTTGCTTGTCCATCGCGTAATGTTGTGGGTATAAGATTGCACCTAGTGTGTTGCGTATAAATTCGTCGACACATTTACCATTTTGCAAATTGCGTGCGCATCGTTTTATTTTTGCCGTTTCATCCAGTTCGGGGCCATGTTTGTTGCATTTAGTGTTGTAATGAAACATGTTGGATAATTCCAGAACCCTGTGTCGTTTGTGATCCCACGGTGGGTGTCCAAAGACTGCTTGGTCGTGAAAGTCAAGTGACATGTGTAGAATGCACGAGTGCGGTTGGGCATTCTTGTCGGAAAACGTATCCATTATTTTTTTTAAATCGTCATCGGATATTTTGCCCAGAACATGACATATGTCGGGGATGTGTTCGTATGGCTCGTACTTGGCAAAGCAAACGGAAATATTTTTTTTATTGTCTGACATTTTATTCACCATCCATAACCTTGGGTACGGCAAAGTATCCGCGTGATGTGCCCGCGTTATCGGGTGTGTTTGCCAAAACCAAATCACGGATGTTGCCATCTGTTACAACATCGTCGCGCATTGGTATTTTATGTTCGGCCGGATTTAACATTGGGGGCACGCCCGTTGTGTCAATTTGTTGTAATTTATCCAGCCATTCAACCACGGAATCAATGTTCATGGATTCCAGTTTTTCTGGGCTGATTTCAATCTTAATCAAATCTGCGAATTTTTGTAATTGTTGCTTGCTAAATGCCATTTTCAATCCTATATTTACAAAGTAAAGGGATTATACAATGATTTTACCAGATTTCAAGGCTTTTCCGCGCAGTGGGCGTGTTTTAGGGATTGATTGGGGACTGCGACGGATTGGGGTCGCGGTATCTGACCCGGCGCGCGATTTTGTCTTTGCCCGTGATGCGATTGTTTTACCCCGTGGTGCAGATAATCATGCCGATTTGGTTGCGGAAACGGCGGTGCGTGAAAATGCCGTGGGAATTGTGGTTGGGTTGCCGTTATATCCGGATGGGGGCGAATCGGATACTACAAAAATGGTGCGCGCGTTCATTGATAAATTGGCGGAAAAAACAGATTTGCCAATTTGTACAATGGAAGAAAACCTGACCTCTGTTTCGGCCCAAGAGGGGATGGGGCGTGTACGGGTTCGTGATTTGAAAATGCGCCTTGATTCTGAATCTGCGCGTGTGATATTGGAAAATGCGATTGCAATGATAAACCGGGCATAATGCCCGGTTTTTATGCGTATAGCGCAAATTTTTATTCTTCGTTTTTGTCGGGTATTCGTCCATCTGCAGATAGTAATATCGCAATGGGGCGGGTTGAGTCAAATTGTGCGCAAATGATGTATAGCGCAACCAACAGGGGAACACTGAAAAACATGCCGGCAATTCCCCAAATCATGCCCCATACAACCAAATTAATTAATATGGCCAATGTGGACAGGTTTAATGTTTTTCCCGTCAGTTTGGGTTCGATAATATTCCCAAACAGTATTTGCAGGCCAATTAATCCCACGGCGGTTAATATAGGTTGTTGTAACGTGGGGGCCGATACCAACGAATATAAAATTGGCAGCCCGCATGCAACAATTGCACCGATGGTTGGTATATAACTGGTGATAAATACAATAAATGCCCAAACGCCCGCAAATTCAACACCAATGATTTGTAGCCAAAAGTATGATGCAACGCCGGTGATTGCAGAAATGCTGGTTTTGACGAACAGATATTTTTTCATGTTCGTATCAATGCTGTCCAGTATAAAGCGTATTTTCTTGTATTGGCGACGGGTTGGAAACATTGCCGAGAATTTTTTATTAAATGTGCTTTGTTCAACAAACATAAATATCATGTATACCAATACCATGCCCATGGATGCCGCAATGCCTGCGACGGATGTGCCAATGTTCGCCGCGATTTTTGTTATGTTTGGTATCATGTTGGAATCAAATGTTAGACCAATAGATTTTGATAGATAGGTTCCAAATTCAATCAGTTTTGTTTGCAGGGTGGGTAAGGATGTTAATAACTCTGAAAACATTGGACGTATTTGGGTCGCAAATAAGTATCCAACCAAAACTACCGTTGCAAATGTTGCGGTATATGCCACACAGTCAAATATAATTTTTTGAACTTTTGGACCGTTTTTGTATGGTAATACACGTCGATAATAATCAGATATAGCATTCATCAAGTACCATAAAAATGCCGCGATTAGTAATGGGATAAATATAGAACGGCCAATCCAAAGTAGAAATGTAAAGCCAATAAATCCGATGATGTTAATCATTTGTTTGTCCTTTACTGGTTCGTGGTTTGTTGTGTTTCAGAAATGTTTATTTGAATGTTTTGTGTTGGTGTTGGGGTAAATATGAACATGCAGATTGTAAGCATGATTAAGACTATGTTGATGATAACCGATATTGATGCATATAGGCCCCCGATGTTTTTTATAAATTTTTTTCGACCGATTTGCATCATCCATATTCCAAAGATTAGCGAGAAGATTAATGCTAAAAGTATCCCATATAATCCGAATAGAAATCCAGACATAAGAGTTACGGGAATAAATGTAATTATTGTGTTTGTTGGGTTGGATAGTACAAGGTTGGTTAATTTTTTATACCATGTAATCTTGGTGGTGATATGTGTTTCTGGTTTTGAGCGAGTGTTCAATATATATCCCGGAATCCATAATGCCGAAAAACCAAAAGGTATACTGCAAATAATTTTCCATGTTGGTATGTCAAAACTTTGTATGCGGCGGAATTTAGCGAAAAAATTTGTGATTAATATTCCCGGGATGTACAGTAAAAAAATTGTGGATAGCGTTATTGTTAAAATGAAAAGTAAAGTTGATTGATTTTCTAATAACATTAATTTAAATGCAATTTCATTGATGTTACGAATAATCATATATGACGAAATCATAGAAAGTAATGCACCAAAAATGGTTTGTGCATTGTGGATCATAACAAATGACGCTTGGTCCAATTCGTTTCGTGGCAGTTTGCGTTCTGTTAAATAAATACAGTACAAAATTACAAGGGAAGTTAATGCGCCCAGGGGGGTTTGTGGAATCGGAGTAGATGAAAAAATAAGCGCCGATATTATTATGTATAATATTCCCGTTAATGTTACAGCAAAAAATGTAGATATCGCGAATCTGAGCGGTGCCCAAAAGAGCCATGTTGATAATTTTGAAGTGTTTGTTGTCATTTGTCACCCCCAAAAAATATTATTTTGTTGCAGTTATTTTATCATAATTTTTCCGTGTGATAAAGTTGTTGTATCTGTCAGGTTTAATTGTGATGTAAAATCGTTTTGATGGCTGATTATCAAGAAGGTTGTGTCCGTCATAGTGTTTATGATGTTTGTAATTAATTGCTTGGTGCTGTCATCTGCGCCTGAATCGGGTTCGTCAAGAATTGCCAGGTGTGGCGCGGTTAATATTAAATGCAACAACATCAGTCTTTTGCGTTCGCCACCAGAAAAGCCAACGTTCATGGCGCGGTTTAACCAATCGCGTGGAATGTCCAGGTGTTCGCGTGCAGATTCTAGGCGGCTTAAAAATTCGCCCATGGATAAATCATGACCGGTTTTAAAATGATGGTGTGCGATGGCCGAATGTTTTAGAAAACTGATTACGCTTAGCCCCGGGATTTCGGGAACATGTTGTGCGCCCATAAATATGCCTAGCAATGCGCGTGTGGTTGTGTTTTCGTTGGTTATGTCGCGTTTGTCAAAAATGATTTTGCCTGATGTTATGGTGTATTCTGGTGTGCCTGCGATTGTTTTTGCAAGTGTAGATTTACCAGAACCATTATGTCCCGCAAGCAGGTGCCGCGCCCCGGGTTTTATATGCAGGTTTATATCGGTCAGTAATTCTTTACTATTAAAAGAAACGTTCAGGTTTTCAATTTTTAACATTGTTTTTAGTCCTTGGATAAAGCCATTTTTATTAATTGTTTGGATTCAACCAAAAATTCCATCGGCAGGCGTGATAATACAGGTGTGGCCGTCGCGCCGATAATTAATGCGATTGCAGAATCTGTGTCAATGCCCGCCATATTTAAATATGTTAATGTTGTTGGGTCAATTGTGCCGGTTGATGCTTCGTGTGATTGATGGTTGTTTGTTCCGGCGTGTATAATGCGGGGCAGGGTGTTTGCCGTGGCGCAATCGCCAATCAAGCGACTGTCGCATTTTGATGCGTTTGTGCAGTTGTCGCCGGTAAATGATACCAAACTGCGAAATGTTTGTGTGGATGCGTCGGTTGCAACGCCATATGAAACAATATTTGATTTAGAATTGTTGCCAATGTGTATCATTTTTGTGCCGGTATCGGCCATTTGTGCGCCACGGGTAATTGATAGTGAATAAAAGTCGCTATACGCATTGTTTCCGCGCAAAATTGTGGATGGGTATTTCCAGGTAAGGGCACTGCCAACTTCCATTTGGGTCCATAGTAATTTTGCGTTATTGTGACATAACCCGCGTTTGGTAACAAAGTTTAAAATCCCCCCGTTGTTTTTTGTGCCATCAAAATCACCCGCAAACCAATTTTGTACGGTTGCGTATTTTACGGTTGCGTTATCCATTGCGATTATTTCAACAACACCGCTGTGCAATTGGTGGTTTGGGCGACGTGGTGCGCTGCAACCTTCCATATATGTCAATTCGGCGCCTTGGTCTGCGATAATCAGTGTACGTTCAAATTGTCCAATTTTTGCGGTTTCGATTCTGAAATAACTGGCCAAATCAATCGGGCATTTTGTGTTGGGGGGGATATAGACAAATGTGCCATCTGAAAAAACGGCCGCATTTAATGCCGCAAAGAAATTGTCGGTTGCAGGAACAACGGTGCCAAGGTATTTCTTTATCAGGTCGGGGTGTTTTTGTACGGCGTCTGAAAATGGCATAAATATTATCCCCAGGCGTTCCAGTTCGGCCGTGTATGACGTGTGGACCGATCGGCTGTCAATCACGGTGTCGGTCGCCATGCCCATCAGGGCGCGTTTTTCCGATTCGGGTAATCCCATTTTGTCGTATGTTGATTCCAGATCGGAATTATCAATTGGAATGGGTTCGTTGTAATAGTTTAGTTCGTCATAATTTATTGGTGTGTAATCAATCGTGCCCCAATGCGGTTCGGACATGTGTTGCCATGTGTTAAATGCGCCCAGGCGCCATTGCAATAGCCATGTAGGTTCGTTGCGAAGCGATGATATTTCTTGGATAAGGTTTTTACACAGTTTTGCCATATGTTTCCATTTTTTAATTGTTTTGTGCGGCCAGTTGTTTTGCCTGGGCAAAGAAGGTAAGCGATTGTCCCATAAGGCCGTCTGTGAATGTGTTGGACAGCAAGCCGTCTGGTTCTGTTGTTGTCAAATGGTGCAAGAAATTGTCTGCACGACGTATATAGTTATCAATACTGCGGGCGACTTCGGAATCCAATTTTATTGCCCGGCGTAATTTTTCCAGTGCAAAGGGGTTTTTTGCGTATTCGTCCATTATTCCGCCCAGGGCACGCCACAGTGCGTGTTCGGGGGTGTTGCGTGGCATGATGTCGATGGCTGCCATGATTGGTATCAGGTTTTGTAGTAAATCTTGGTAAATCATTTCTGCGTTTTCCGCAACTGCGTTGGTTGCGGATTTGTTTTTTAGTACAGATTGAATTTTTACAAGCAGGTTGTATTGATGTTCAAGTGTTTTGTTTAGTAATGTAAAGCGTGTGTTTATACGATATGTATAAAATCCAATGGTGCCAATTAACGTTAATATTAATCCAAGCAGTACAAAAAACAGGATGTTTGTCATTTCTTTGTTGTCCTTTTTAAGTTGAAGTAAATTCATTGGATAGTAGTATAACACCTTTTTTTGCGATTCGTGTGAATTTGTGTTGTTGTGGATTTTTTTTGTGTTGATTTATGTGTGTTTTAGGTCTTGCACAGATTCGGTCAAATTGTTATAATAAATATTATAAAGGTAAGGTTTTTTTAGGGAAAGGAAAATATTTATGTTCCGTAAGATATTGATTTTTGCGATGTTTGCCACCGCTGTGGGGTATTGTTTTGCATCTAATTCGATGCCCCAGGTTGTTACGTCAGAAGTGTTTTATGAGCAGGATAAAATTGTAGATGGTGCCCAATATGAACAGGTAGAGGATACCCAAATTGATATGCGGGAGATGTACCAGGCGCCGGTTGAGGTGCCTGCGTGGCCTTTGGCGGGGTCGGATGCCGATGTTGAGGTGTCGTGTGAACATGGTGTTTGTTCCAAGAAAAAACAGGATGATAATATTCGAATTGTGTCCAAAATAGGTGCTGATTTGGTTGTGGAAAATAATTTCAATCTTGGGGCGCGTGGTGAATTTGCCGGATGGTCTGGTGGGGCAAATATGTTGCATGGGAATCAAATTCCAGTTGGGTTTGATGATGAATGTTATAACAGTTCTGAGATGCCCCTGTTACATCGCGAGGTTTTGGAGGATGATGGCGGAAATGTTTTGGCTGTGTCGCGCAGTGGGCGTAAAGATTGTGGAAAGTATGGGGATGGTTACGAGGCCTTTGCTGCGCGAAATGGGATGCGTATTGAAGGCAAAACTGCCGATGGTAAACGTATTGTTACGCGCGAGGATGGAACGACCGTTGTTGAAGAGATAATAGAAGAAAATTCCGAGTCTGAGATTTTGGTTGATTCTTCTGCTGATGCTGAGGCGCCGGCAGTTTTGACAGATCAGGTTCGTTCGTGGGTTGTGGCAAATGGACAGACCTTGCGCGAGGTTTTACAGTCTTGGTGTGATAAAGAGGGGTGGGATTTGGTTTGGACGACCCCGCGTGAATATCCAATTGAGGCCAGTGCGGTGTTTAAAGGGCGTTTTGTTGATGTTGCGTCGGCTTTGGTGCGGAATTTTGGGCGTGCGACACCAATCCCATATGCAAAATTTTATAAAGGTAATAGAGTGTTGGTGATTTCAACATCTCAGGAATAATTTAATTACGGATGTCGTAGGAGAGTGTAAATATGATAAAGCCAATGAAATTTTTGATTTTGTCCGCGGTGGTATTGGCAACGTTTACGGGGTGCGCTAAACGTGAATCTGCCAAGGTCGCGGCGTCCGTAGATCAGGATTTTATTAATGCGTATGATGCCTTTGAAATGGCGAAAAATCCGCGTGCCAAGGTGGCCAGTGGAGATACCGTTTCTATGTCCGAAGGTGTTTGGTTGGGAAATAAGTCCGTGACGTTGGAACATCGTAATAAATTACCGTCTAAATTTGAGACGGATACGGGGGTTACTATATTGTTGAATGAACCTGTGTCGTTACAGGTTTTGGCCAATGATGTATATTCTATTACTGGGATTCCTGTTAAGATTGATGGCCAAGTCTCGCCAGAAAAATTGAAAAAACAGGTTAATGTTGCATATACAGGAAAATTGTCGGGTTTGTTAAATCAGGTTGCGACAGATTTAGATTTGTTGTGGTACTATGACAGGGATTCGATTGTTTTTTATGAAACGGAAACAAAAACTTTTACACTGTATGCCCTGGGGACCGAAGTTGCGTATCAGACATCTGTGTCGACAGATAATTCAAACGAAGTATCATTGGCATCTACATTGAAAGAGTGGGACGAGGTTGAAAGTGCAATTGCGTCGATTATTGGAAAGTCATCGAATGCGGACTTTACGGTTTCTCGCAGTTTGGGGACAATTACGGTTACTGCGTCTCCGTCCGTGTTGGCACGTGTGGGTGAATATATTGAACGTCAAAATAAACGTCTTAGCCAGTTAATCACAATTGATGTAAAAGTATTACAGGTTACAATTTCAAACGATTCGGCGTTTGGGTTGAATTTGGCTGCGGCCATTAATTCAACGTCGGGGTTGAATATCGTGGCGAATCCTAAGAATAACCTGGCATCGACCGAGGCTAGCTCGATGAATATTGCAGTTTTGTCGAATACGGTATCGGCTTTGACTGGGGCTACGCACTTGGAGAACGGTTCTGTGGTGGAAGGGGCGTATACGAATGATCAAATTATGAATGGTTCTTTGTCGGGGGCGGCAGGCAGTAATGCATTGATTGAGGCTTTGGCTAAGCAGGGCAAGGTGTCTTTGGTCACAAACGTTGGTGTAACAACACGTTCAAACCGTGTTGCGCCGGTAAGCAATACGCGCACAACCGGATATATTAAACGTTTTGAGTCGCGTAACTTTACGACCGTAGAATCCAGTACCGTTGATCAGGATGATTTGGAAACCGGGTTCACGATGCAGTTGTTGCCGAACGTTTTGGAAAATGGCAAAATTTTATTGTTGTTCCGTATGTCGGTGCGCGAATTGTTGCGTATGTCAACCCAGACGATTGGCGAAGTAACCTTGCAATTGCCCGAGGTTGAAGAGCGTAGTTTCATGCAAGAAGTTATTATGGAATCGGGGCAGATGTTGGTTGTGTCCGGTTTTGAAAAACAGACCAGTGAAGATACACGCTATGGCCTTGGGGATCCGGACTTTATGGCTTTGTCGGGGTCACGTGAAACATCCGCCACGCGTGAAGTTTTGGTGGTTATTCTGACACCACAGGTTTTGATTAGCCCGATGGATATGGAACGCAGTATTCAGCAACACTGGGGGGCCCCATTGAACTAATATTAAATCTAGTGATATATTTAGAGCGGATTGGGATTGGCTTATGTAATTTCTGTATATTATGCCATTTCCAACCCGTCTATCTGTGCTGTTATCTTTGATTTTATTCCCTGTTATCTTTTGTTTATCTTATTAATTGCGTTTTGGGTTCGTTTTGCGTATAATGAATTTGCATTGGGAAACCGGTGTGGGGTGTAAAGACCCGAAAGTAAGAATAAAATATTCTCCAACATTGGTTGGGGGGCTGTGATATATATAAATAAACAGCACTATACTTGCTTGTAGTCTTTAACCTCCAACCGCCTTGTGTGCGGTTTTTTTGTTTAACAAAAATCGGAGGACAAAATGAGTGTAATATTGGTTGATACAAAATACTTTGGGCAATATTTCCGCAAGGCACGTCGCGAATTGGGGATAAAAAGCGACGATTGCGCACGCATGTTTGGTTTAACACGACGTCAAATACTGCGTATAGAATGTGGAAAATTATTGATACCGGACAGAGTTTTGGAAAAAATTACCGCCAATGGCATGGCAATGATTTTATGTAAACGGCGCAAATAAAAATCCCCCAATCGGGGGATTTTTTATATCCGAAATGGCAACTATGCCATTTTGGCAACCTTTTTCGCCAGACGTGAAATCTTGCGCGCGGCGCGCTTTTTCGGCATGATTTTGCCGGCAGATTTCATAATCTTGCTTTCTGCGTTGCGGGCAGCGGTTGTTGCCGCAGCCTTGTCGCCAGATTCGATTGCAACCAATGCCTTTTTAGTCGCGGTTTTAACAACACTGCGACGGGATGTGTTGATTGCGTTCTTCTTGGCAGTTACCAAAATTCTTTTTTCAGATGACTTATGATTTGCCACGTTATTTTCCTTTTATTTTTGTTTTGATTTTGCTATTTTATAAAAAAGAAACATAAAATCAAGGAAAAATAACATGACTTATATAATTGCAATTATTATCTCTTATTTGTTGGGCAGTGTTCCAATGGGCTTAATCCTGACCAAAATGGCGGGCAAGGGCGACCTGCGCAAGGTGGGAAGTGGTAATATCGGTGCCACAAACGTTATGCGGGTCGGTGGATTACGTATGGCGGGGTTGGTGTGGATTTTGGATATGGCCAAGGCGATTGCTGCGGTTTTTGTCGGAAAGTATGTGGGTGGTGAAGCGTTTGGGGCGTGGTGTGGTTTTGCCGCGATTGTGGGGCATTGCTATCCAATTTGGTTGCGGTTCAAGGGGGGCAAGGGGATTTCATCTTTGTTTGGCGTATTATTGGCGGTCAGTCCTTTGTCTTTTGCCGTTTGTGGGATTGAGTGGTTAACCGTTGCATTAACATCGGGGATTTCTTCGTTTGGGGCGGTTATTGTTTTCTGTTTAATTCCGCTGTTGGGGTTTGCAATATCTGTTTCGGTCGGGTTTGCGTTTTTGGCGATTGGATTGTTGTGTATGTGGCGCCATCGTGAAAATATCAAGCGACTGATTGCCGGCAAGGAATCCAAGATAGAGTGGAAGTGGAAAAAATAATAAAATACACGGGATTTCCCCGTGTTTTTTTATTTGTGCTTTATTTTTGTGCGATTTTGTGATATAATTGGACAAAAGTATCAAAGGGATGAGAAGGATGAAAAATTTCGTTTCAGTTATTGTTTTGTCTGTTTTGGTTATGCCGGCGATTGCGGCACCATATGGCGCACCGGCCCAGGGGCGTGGTCGTCAATCAATGGCGGCACAGATGATGCCAAATCCGCAATATCAACAGGAACGTGCGGGTATTGCGTCCAAAAATCAGATTTCAATGACGGCAACAATGGCACCCGATTCGGCGGTGGTACAAAAGTCAAGTGTCAAGGTTGATGGTAATGTTACCGATAATGTCAGTGCCGATTTGGCCGTTACCCCAGAAGAGATGATTTCGGTGCCAAAAAAAGATATGCGCGAAAAAGAACGTGGTGCATGTATTGCAAATAATATTGGGATTGGGAATACCTTTGTTTGGGCGTCGCGTTACAGCAATCTGAATAATTATTCAACAATGGTCGAAGATGTTGAAAATCCGGAAAATAATACCTGTTTTGTTAAGGTTGAAATGAAATCAAATGATGCGCGTATTAGTGTGGCGGATGTTCCGGTTAAATACTATGAAATGGGGCAAAGTATCACATGTGGCGCATGGGCGGATTATGACGTGTTGAAAAAACGTATCTTGGATGCAAAAAAATCTGCACGTACATGGGCGACCGTTGGTGGCGCGGTTGGTGGCGCGGCCGTTGGTGTTGGTGCCATGGAATTGTTTGGAAACGAGTTGATTGATGGCGCGGTTCAGGGACAGAAGGCATTGAAAGGTGATGAACTGTTGCGCAGTCAGTTGGCCGTGCTGAAAAAAGATAACGAGGCCGAATATAAAAAGTTTATGCGCCATTTGCGTGATTTAAAGGACGAGTGCGCCAAGGATCATGTTGTCAATGCCATGGGCGAAGACAAGGATTTGCGCGAAATGTGTGAAGAGTTCAAAGGCATATTTAATATGGCCGGTTAAACAAAAATCCCGCAATGCGGGATTTTTTAATGAAATCAACTTTTCTTTTGTTGTATGGTGCCGGTATGTCAGACATATTTAATAAGTTGTTAATTTTGCGTACGCCCGGTATTGGACCCGCGCGTTATAATGATTTGTTGCGCCGCTTTGAAACGCCGGCGGCGGTGGTTGATTTTTTAAATGTTGGATTGGAATTGCGCGATTCGGTTATGCATGAAATGGATTTGGCCACGCGTCATGACATATATTATGTATGCGATACGGATGATTTATATCCGGATATATTGCGGCGGGTCAAAAATCATCCGCCGGTGATAAGTGTGCGGGGAAATCGTGCGGCATTGGGGGCGCATATGGTGTCCATTGTCGGGACGCGACATGCAACCGCCGCGGGGATGGGATTGGTTGCGGATATTGCACAAAGGTTTGCCGAAAATAATTTTGCGGTTGTGTCGGGTATGGCAATTGGTACGGATACGGCGGTGCATCGTGGCGCGTTGCGTGCAAAGGGGGATGCGGTGACGATTGCGGTTTTGGCCGGTGGGGTGGATTATGTTTGGCCGACGGAAAACGAATCGCTGTATCATGAAATATTGGAACGGGGCGCGGTTATCAGTGAAATGCCCGTTGGATTTGTGCCGGTGGCAACAAATTTTGTAATGCGTAATAAATTGGTCGCAGGATTGGGGGAAAAATTAATCCTGGGCGAAGCAGATTTAAAATCGGGTTCTATGACAACGGCACGATTCGCAATTGAAATGGGGCGTGAAATTTGGGCGATTCCGTCGCACCCCGCAGATTTACGGGCGATGGGGCCAAATTCACTGATTCGGGATGGGGTGGCGCGTCTGTGTATGGGGCCGGATGATTTTTTTGGCGCGGATAAAAAGTCGATAAAAAAATCAAAAAAAATTGATACGGAAAATAATCTGATTGACGCAATGGGAACAATTCCCGTATCAGAATCTGTATTGGCAGTAATTGTCAAAAAAACAATTTCGGAAATAAAAAGCGAGTTGGTCGTTTTAGAATTGCAGGGTTTTGTGCGCAAAGTTGATGGCGGATATGTTCGTGCGTGATAAAAATATTGTCTATACACTGTATATACAAAGGGCGGAAAACGGGCGAAAAAACGAATCGTTGTCAAAAAATAAAAGTGCTTTTTTGGGGCAAGAATTACTTGTAAACGGGAAATAATGTTTTAACTTATTTGACGTATCCAAAACGAGAAGAAGGTAATCAAAAAAAGCGGGTTGGTTTTGTTTCAAAAGAAATGAAATTAATCCATAACATTTTAATAAAAACGCGAGAGAGAGTTTAAAATCGAAAAATACCATGGATGATAGAAATATCGGAAAATGGCGTTTTGCGGGGGTGGTTTTTACAACCTGAAAACTCTTTTGACAGGGGAAGCAAAAGGAGAAAAGGGCATGCAGACAATGGCGGCAAAAACACAAATGACAAACCCAGATTCAATCAAGGGGGCCATTGCCGCGAAAATTGATGCAGCATCTTATACTTCTTGGATTGCACCTTTGAGCGCAGATGTTGTTGATGGTGTATTGGTTTTGGGTGCACAAAATCAATTTTCCGCAGATTTTATCAACAGTGTTCATTTCGGTACTATCGCGGCCGTGGCGGCGGAATTTGGGTTGGGGGCATCCGTTGTTGTGCGTGGTGCGGCCAAGGCATCTGTGGCACCGGTTGCAAACGACAATAATACCCAGGTTTATGCCCCAGTGGCGGTTGAAAGCGCATCTGTTGCTTTTGATTCCTTTGTTGTGGCGGATGAAAATTTGTTTGTTGTATCGGCATGCAAAAAATTGGCGGCGGGTGCGGTTGCGTTTTCACCGCTGTTTATTTATGGACCGGCGGGATGCGGTAAGTCACATTTGGTCGATTGCATTGCGGGTGCGTCAAATGCACGTGTTATCAAAATGTCCGGTGCGCAGTTTGTTTCCGAATTTACACGCAGTTTAAAGGAACATAATGTTTTCGCGTTCAAGGATTATTGTCGTAATTGCGATACATTTATTTTGGATGATGTTCAGGCTTTGTCCGGCAAAAAGGCATCAACCGAAGAATTCCTGCAATTAATCGTTGATTTGCGCAATGCGGGTAAAAATATTGTTTTGACGGCAAATGCAATGCCGGGTAATTTGACGGGCTTTGATCGTCATGCGCAAAGTTTGTTGGCATCGGGCCTGGTTGCGGATGTGGTGGCACCAAATGCACATGTAAAATCTGTTATGTTGATGCGTGCGGGGGTCAAGGCGGATGTTGCAAATGCTTTGGCGGGTCGTATGGCAAATGATGGTCATGTGGTTGCGGGTATTGCGACAAAAATCAAAACATATGCAGATTTGATGGGAACGTCGGTTGATATGGCGGTGGCGACACGTTTGTTGGCCGATACATTACAGGTTGCAAAAACACCGGTTGCAATGGTTAAAATGATGTGTGAAAAATTGGGTGTGTCGTATGATGCGGTATGTGGTGCGGGTCGCAGTCGTAACCTGGTGTTGGCGCGTCAGATGATGATGGTGGTTTTAAAAGGTGCGACCCAGTTGTCATTATCGGAAATTGGTAACTTTGTTGGTGGTCGTGATCATGCAACGGTTTTGTATGCAATCAAGCAGATTGAAAAGCAGGGTGCATCGGACCTGGTGTTGGCGGCACAGATTCAACAGTTGATTGAAGAATGCAGATAAAAACCGCCCAATCGGGCGTTTTTATGTTTGGAAAGTGTGTTAAAATGTGATAAAATTGTCGTGATAGTGATATATAACAAGGGGAAGGGAATATGAAAAAATTTCTGATGTTGTCAATGTTAATCTGTGGCGCCATGTCGGGTGCATGGGGGGCGGAAAATTGTAATCTAATGAGTGGTGATATATATACTAAGGCCAATCAGGACGAGCGGTTTGATATTTCCGATACAAGTGGGTATGTATGTGATGCGGATGTTGGTGATGATGAGTGCCCGTATGGTGCGGTGATTATAAGAGGGGATGAAGTTGTGCAGTGTTATGATCAGTGGGGGGTGGAAGATACATGGGTCAGTTTTGCAGAATCGGTAGAGGAGTGTTTGCCGGTTGATATTTCGAATTATTCTAAGGGGGCATTAAAAAGAAGTGGAAAATATTTATTGGGGTCGAATTTTAAGGAAGAAAACGGTGTTGTGGTTTGTAAGCTGAAAAATTGTTCAGATGGACATGCAAGAGAATATAGCATTTTATATAGAGTTTGTGAGATTACTAATGATGAAATGATTGCTTGTTATGAGGCCCAGGAACAAGGTGACCCGGCAGAGTGGAAAACGGACAATGGTGGTTATTGTACGTGTAATGATAAGGAGGGTTTTGAACCCGTTTGGAATAGTACGACAAAGAGATGTAATAAGACGGGGCGCGGTGATACAGTGAAAAATTGCCTTACTAGTGGATATAAAGCGGGAGATACGTGGGACGTTGATTGTAAAACATTGGGTATCACGGGTGGTGTAAAATGCGGCAAGCGTTGCAATTCTGATGGTAGCGAGACAGGCTATGTTACACAGTGCCAGTCAAACTATCGCCTTGATGGAGAAATTTGGGAAGGTAAGTATAAAAAATGTGTAAAAGTTTCCGGTGGTGGTTCGGAGGAGTCGGCATTGGAAAGATGTTTGGCATCACGTAATACAGCAGAGGGCAAGGCATGCTGTTATCTGCTGAATTCGGTTGCAACATGGGATGGCCAAAAATGTAACTGTGTTATAGAGGGGATGGAGTTTAAAATTGAAAATGGACGTGGGCAATGTGTCGCAAAACAGACAACCCCGGGCGAGGCATTTAAGTGTAATGCGACACAGTTGGCATTGCTAGATGGATGGTTGATTTCATGCAAGGACAAGCCGACGATTGTAAGCACGATTAATCAAATTAAAGATCTGTGTGCGTCGCCGAATGTTACCACGGAAGATTTTAATGCATTGTGGACTGTCTTGATGTCATTAAATCCGGGTGAATGTGGTACGCAACCGGATTTGCCCCCTCCACCGCAGGTTGATGACGGGGCGGATAGGTTACGTGTATCAATTCGTATAATCCGTGATGCGCACAGTAATTTGTCGGGTATGGCCAAAGGGTTCAAAAAAAGTGTGTGGAAGGATGAGGAAGGTAAATTTAATACGTCGCGTTTGGTGTCTGATTCGGTGGCGGGTGTTGTGTTGGGAACCGCCGGTGGATTAATCACCAGTAACGTTGTCAAGAAGAACCAGGTTGAAAATGGTTTTGAAGATTTGAAATGTACCATCGGTGGCCAGGTTGTTGCCGATTGGGGGGACCAGTTCCGCGTCGGTATCCAATAAAAGATGATGGAAGACAAAAAGCACCCGCAACCGCGGGTGTTTTTTTGTGGGGATAAGATAAATATGACCTGGGTGCGAAAGTCAAGCCGCGGGATGACGGGGGAAGATGAAAATAACCTGGGTGCGAAAGTCAAGCCACGGGATGACAAAACTTTTTATGTTTTTGAAAAAACAAACCTGGGGTGCGTGGGGCAAGTCGCGGGATGACGGGGGGAGGAATAATTAAAATTTAATACAATAACCCCAAACAGAATTTTTGTGAAAAAAATTAAGCACTTATGTCATTCCGGGGCCCGACCCCGGAACCCAGGTAATGCGCGTGAAACGCGTGCGGATTAATTGTTGTTTCTGTAAAAGATAGGGAAGGATAAACCTGGGTCCCGCGGTCAAGCCGCGGGATGACAATTTCTTTATGGGGTGGTGTAAAGTGTGTGAAACGCGTGCCAAAAGGCGGTTGGGTAATTTTATAGACCCTGTCCCCGCCTGCGCGGGGATGACAATTTTTGTGAACAAAAATTGAAAAAAGCAAAACCTGGGTCCCGCGGTCCAGCCGCGGGATGACAAAAGAGGGGGCGCGGGGATGACAAAGGGGTTATTCGTGGCGCAGGCTGTCGATTGGGTTTAATTTTGCCGCCTTCATCGCGGGCATTACGCCCGATGATAACCCGACAATTACCGCAACCGATACGGACAGTACGACGGGCCAAATGCTGAACGGGACGTTGTAACCCAATATAAAGCGACCAACCCCCTGGGACAGGCCAACGCCGATTATTAACCCTATCATAGAGCCGATAAAGGATATTAATACCGATTCGGACAAGAACTGTATAATTATCATGCGTTCGCGGGCGCCAATGGCCTTGCGTATGCCGATTTCGCGTGTGCGTTCGGCAACCGATACCAACATCATGTTCATAATGCCGATGGCACCAACCAAAAGTGACACCGCCGCAATCGCGATTAATAATAATTTCATGTATCCCGTAACGGTTGTCATGGTTTCCATGATTTGCTTCATATCCATAATTTGAAAGTCGTCGTCGGCATCTTCTTTTAGGCGATGACGTTGGCGCAGTAATGCCGATATTTGTTCAATCGCCAGGTTGTTGTCCGATTCGGCAAATAGTTTTAATGCAACCATGTTTACAGAATTGGGAAAGCGTGAACCCTGAAGACGCTTTTTTAATGTCGTAATGGGAATTATTACCATGTCGTCCTGACTGCCCATGGCGGAATCGCCCTTGGCCCGTGTGACGCCAATGATTACAAACGGGGTGTTTTGAATACGTATAACTTCGCCAATCGGATTTTTGGGCAGCCCCAGTTCCTGGGCCGTTTCGGGACCGATGACCGCATAGGTTGATGCGTTGCGGACGGCCGATTGATCAAAAAATGTGCCGTATTCAATTTCAACATTTTGAACCGTTGTATAATCGGGATATACACCCACCATTGATGTGCCCCAGTTTTTGTTGCCATATATAACCTGGGCGGCGCCGTTTTGTACGGGGGTGACCGCCATTACGTCGGGTAATTGGGCAATGAATTCGGCATCTTGGATGGTCAATGTGTGACGATTTCCCGTGCGTACGCCCGCACTTTGCGCCGCGCCCGCACGAATCATGATTGTGTTAGTTCCCAGGGACGAAAACTGATCCGTGATTTGTTTTTGTACGGTTTCGCCAACCGCAACCATTATAACCACCGCCATCACACCAATAATAATCCCCAATACCGTTAGAAATGAACGGATTTTATTGCCGCTGATGGACAGCCATGATTCTTTTAATATATCGCCGATTGTCATTTTGTTGTTCCTTTATAAATTTCTGTCGTCACGTGGAATTGGTCCGTCATAATTTATTTTGCCGTCGCGAATATGTATCAGTCTTTGGGCATATTTCGCAATGTCGAATTCGTGGGTAATCATAACGATTGTTATGCCCAGTTCTTGGTTTAATTGTTTAAAAAATTGTAATATTTCATTGCCCATTTTACTGTCCAGGGCGCCGGTCGGTTCGTCCGCCAATATCAGTTTCGGATTACCCGCCAATGCACGGGCGATTGCAACGCGTTGTTTCATCCCACCCGATAGTTGTGTGGGCAGATACGATTCGAATTTTTCCAGCCCCACACGTCGTAGCATTTCACGGGCGCGTGAAATCCGTTCATCCATGGGCAGACCGCGATACATTAATGGTAACATCACGTTGTCCAGTACGCTGCGCTTGGACAACAGGTTAAACTGCTGAAATACAAATCCAATGTGTTCATTGCGGACGATTGCCAATTCGTCAGATGTCAGACCCGTTACATCACGGCCATATAATTCGTATGTGCCCGATGTCGGCGTATCCAATGCGCCAATGATATTCATGCATGTGGATTTCCCCGAACCAGATGGGCCCATAATCGCGACAAATTCACCCGCACGAACGTCAAAGTTTATGTCAAATAAAACCTGTTGTTCGCCACCTAATTCCAATGGGAAACTTTTGTTGATGTGTTGCAGTGAAATAATGTTTTCTGTGCGTTGCTTTTTCATGAATTCTCTCTTGCCTGAACAGGGGTTATTATATCATAAAAAAAAAGCCCCGTGGGGCTTTTTTTATAACAGGCATGCCAATGTGGCGCCGGTATTCTTTAACATGAACCAACCAATACGATAATCAGTTGCATATACCGTTAATAAAAATAATGCCAATACACCAATTACCAAGATTACGCTGCCGCGCTTGCCACGCATGCAATACAGGGATATGTTATAAAACAGGAACAGTATATAGATATCTACCAATAAGCTAATTATCCACATAGATGTACAATTAAATGCCAATGCGTTTAAGACCAATATGGCTGGGTAAATGAAGAATATAGATGCCAGGCCCTTAATCGCGATTTCCCAATCCCGTTCGCCACCCGTGATTTCAGATACCAACATCATCAGGCCGCCCATTACAAACAGTAACGTTACCGCCAAAACGGGAACTATGATAATCGCCGTGAAGATAGAACCCAATGTTATGGTCGCACCACCAATCAGACGGATAAGTAATACCAAACATCCGCCCAACAGACCGTATAAAAATGCCTTTAACATTGATTCTTCCATGTTGCCGTCTGCCACAATTTTTGTGAAATAGCGTTTTGGGTTTACAATTACGTTGCGAACGTGTTTAAAAGCGTTGTGTATTTTTTTCTTCATGTTTACAGCCCCATTTGATTATTTATATTTTTGCTTTATAATTGTAAAAAATCAATGGAAAAAAACGATGACTAGAATAGCAATAGTTGGACGACCAAATACAGGAAAGTCCACATTATTTAATGCGTTGACAGGGACACGGGATGCGCTGGTGCATGATCGGCCGGGGGTAACGCGTGATACGATTTCGGGTAATTTTCGTGACCGACCATATGCGCTGTATGACACGGCGGGCCTGGAACGCGCGCGATCGGGGATTGCGTTGGATTCAACAAATATGGCGATATCTGCGGTTGAAAATGCGGATGCGATTTTGTTTGTTGTAGACGGTCGTGTTGGTTTGACCAATGAAGATATCGATTGGGCCAAATTGGTGCGTCGTAAAACACGGGCGCCGATATTGCTGTTGGTGAATAAAAGCGAATCGGAAAAGCGCCTGGCAAATATTCATGATTTTTACAAATTGGGGTTTGGAGAGCCTGTGTTGGTGTCGGCCGAGCATAAGCGCGGATTTGATAGTATATATGAATTCTTGGATAAAATCGCGGGTGATGATGCGAATGCGCCGGTGGTTGAACGTGAAACAGATACGCGGATGAAAATTGCGATTTTGGGGCAGCCAAATGTTGGTAAGTCGACCTTTGTGAATCGTGTGTTGGGTGAAAAACGCCAGATTGTTATGGATGCGCCGGGTATTACACGTGATACCGTCAAGATACCAACTAAGTTCTATGGACGCGATATTGTATTGATGGATACGGCCGGTTTGCGACGCAAGGCAGGGGTGACAGATGATGTGGAAACCCTGTCGGCGTTAAAATCCCTGGATGCAATAGACAAGGCCGATGTTGTTATCTTGATGGTTGATGCAACACGTAATATCGAAAATCAGGCCTTGGGGATTGCAGCGCGTGTTTATAACGCAGGGAAAATTTTATGTGTTGCGTTGAATAAATGGGATTTGGTTGAACCAGAATTGCGCGATGAAAAGTTATTAAAATTAAAACATCAGTTTTCAAATTCTTTTCACCAAATTATTAAGCCCATGATATTGGCGGTGTCGGCCGAAACCGGAAGTGGGGTACAAAACATGTTCCGTCGTATTTATGAACAGTGGGATATTTCCACAACCCAGGTACCAACCAGTCTGGTTAATCGTATCGTAGAAAAATTGGTCGCGGAACGTCAGCCGCCTTTGTCGCGTTTGAAGCGGCCGATGAAGATTAAGTTTGCACGTCAAACGGGGCGCCATCCAATGCGTATAACCATTAATGTTGGTGGGGCGTCCGATATACCGGAATCTTATACCCGGTATTTGCGTCGTGGATTGGCAACCGCCCTGCATTGGGAACATTTGCCAATTGTAATAGAGTACGAGAAATCAGAAAACCCGTATGATTAGGAATTAGCGCCCCAACGGGGCGTTTTTTATATAAAGTTTACCTTGCAAAGCACTAAATATGCTTTATAATTTGTGGGGCGAAGATGAAATTGTTCCTTTGTGTGTCTGAATATACAGGGCGCAGAAAAGAATGATTTTTCTTCGCATGAAAATGTAAATAAAAAATGGAGAAGTTAAATGTTATTTGGTTTATTTGGTAAAGAAGAAAAAACAACAAAATTAAACAACCCGATTGCGGTTGAAATACCATACGGTGATGAAACATTGCGTTTGGAAACGGGACGTATGGCGAAACAGGCAAATGGTTCGGTGTTGGCAACCATGGGTGGAACAATGGTTCTGGCAACCGTGTGTGCGGAAAAATCCGCGGTAGAGGGCCAGGACTTTTTCCCGTTGACCGTTGATTACCAGGAAAAGTTTGCATCTGCGGGTCGTATCCCGGGATCGCGTGATAGACGTGAAGGCAAGGCTTCGACGGCGGAAACTTTGACGGCGCGTTTGATTGATCGTCCAATCCGTCCGTTGTTCCCGGAAACATTTAAGAACAAAGTTCAGATTATTGCCCAGGTGTTTTCTTATGATAAAAAGAATCAGCCGGATGTTTTGGCAATGATTGCATCCAGTGCAGCGTTGGCGTTAAGTGGTGTTCCTTTTCAGGGGCCGATTGGTGCGGCGCGTGTTGGGTATGCAGATGGCAAATATATTTTAAATCCTTCAAAGAAAGTGTGTGAAAAATCAGAAATGGATTTGGTTGTTGCCGCGACCAAAGATGGTGTGTTAATGGTTGAATCCGAAATTGGAGAATTGGATGAGGCAACTGTCTTGGGGGCCGTAAAATTTGGTTTCGATGCACAACAGGATGTTATTCGTGCTATTAACGAATTGGCCGGGGCGGCGGGTAAAGAACGTTGGGCTGTGCCAGAAAAGACCCAGGAACAATTGACAATGGAATCTGAATTTGAAGCCTTTGTGCCGGCGATTGAAGAAGCATTGCAAATAAAAGAAAAATTGGTTCGTTTGGAAACTTTGTCTGAAATTCATGCAATGGCCAAAGCGCGTATCCCAGAATTGTTTCCGGAATCGGAACGTGCTGTGTCTACATTGGAATCTTGGGCGGATGAAGTGATTGAAAATCTGACGGCGCGTATTATGCGTGGTAATATCTTGGCCGGTAAACCACGTATTGATGGTCGCGATAACAAGACGGTTCGTCCAATCGAAATTGAATTGGGGGTAATGCCACGTGCACATGGTTCGGCGCTGTTTACACGCGGTGAAACCCAGGCGTTGGTATCGTTGACTTTGGGTGGCGGTAAAGATGCGTTGCCAATCGAATCGTTGGATGGTTCCGAAGAACGTGACTTTATTTTGAACTATAATTTCCCGGGGTATTCCGTTGGTGAATGCAAGGGGTTGAAGTCGCCGGGACGTCGTGAAATTGGTCATGGTAATTTGGCGTGGCGTGCGGTTCATCCAATGGTGCCAAGTCGCAGCGAATTTGATTATGTAATTCGTATCGTATCGGATATTTTGGAGTCAAATGGTTCTTCGTCAATGGCGACAACATGTGGGGCGACATTGGCAATGATGGACGGTGGTGTTCCAATGAAACGTCCGGTTGCGGGTATTGCGATGGGATTGATTAAAGAGGGTGATGATTATGCAATTCTGACCGATATTTTGGGCGATGAAGATCATCTGGGCGATATGGACTTTAAGGTGACGGGTACAGACCAGGGGGTCACGGCATTGCAGATGGATATTAAAATTACATCCATTACATTTGAAATTATGGAGCGTGCGTTGGCCCAGGCAAAAGATGGTCGTATGCATATATTGGGTAAAATCGAAAAAGCTATTAAAAAGCCACGTGATCATGTATCCGAGTATGCACCACAGTTATATACCATGAAAATTAATCCAGACAAGGTTCGTGAAGTTATCGGCAAAGGTGGTTCTGTGATTCAGGCGTTGGTGCGTGAAACAAATACGATTATTGATCTGGAAGATGATGGAACGGTTAAAATTATGGCGGTGGATAAAGATGACGCAGATGAAGCGATTGCGCGAATCAAAGATATTGTCGCCGAACCTGAAGTGGGGCAAATTTATAAAGGCGTCGTATCCGGTATAAAGGACTTTGGTTTGTTCGTGAAAGTTATGAATGGATTTGAATCAATGGTTCATATTTCCGAAATTACCGGTGAACGTATTGCAAAGATTGAAGATACTAATATCAAAGAAGGTGATACGGTTTATGTTCGGTATATGGGGGCCGATAAACGTGGTAAGACACGTTTGTCCATGATTGGCATTGACCAGAAAACAGGCGAAGAAATCGTAAAGGAATAATAATATGAAGCCAGAACAATTAAATTGGACGGATAAAGACTGGGCAAAACATCTGCAATGTAAAGTTGCAGATGTGCCAAGGTTTAAAAAGTATTTAGAGGAAAACTTTGTGCTTGGTATTTGGCAAGAAGGTCCAAAGGGACTAAAATACGCGCAGATAGAAGTTAGACATGATACGCCGTCCGGTTCTGTGCGTTTTATTCCCATGGCCACATCGGGTGGTTTTGACTGGCCACTGGATAAAATGGTGGAATATACAAACAATGTGTTTGTGCCATCTTTGGAATTAAAGCCATTTGTGGCCGAGATGCATAATGTGCCGACCAGGGTTTTGCAAATGTTGCATATTAAAAATAATCAGAAATAGAGCAGGGGGGAGATTTAAAATGGATATGGAAGCATTAATGGCCCAGGCCGCAGAATTACAGAACAAGGTTGCCGCGGCCCAGGAACAGTTGGCCAAAACGACGGTTAAGGGTGTTTCGGAAAATGGTTCGTGTGTTGTTGATATGACGGGCAAGTACGAATTAACAAACATAAAGATTCACCCAACTGTTTTGGCGCATGGTGTGGATACGGTTGTATCGGTTATTATGTCTGCGTATCGTGATGCAAAACAAAAAGCAGATGAATTGATTGATAGGGTCATGGGTGAAGCCACCGCAGGTGTCCCGATGCCACAGTAAAAAAATCCGCCCCATTGGGGCGTTTTTTATGATATAATTTATTTTGATGATACAGCATGGAGAGAGAAATTGAAAATTGCAATTATCGGTTTGGGATCGGTTGGGTCGGCGGTTGCGACGGCTGTAAAAAATACCGGATTGGCACATGAAATTGTTTTGTTCGATCGTGATGGGGTGCGTGCGCGTGCCGCCGCAGAAGATTTGGGGCATGCCGCTGCTTTTTCGTATGATGTAAAAATTACCGCGGTTAATAATTATCGTTCTGTTCGTGGGTGCGAAATTGTTATTATTGCCGCCGGTGCAAATCAAAAACCCGGACAGACGCGGACAGATTTATTAAATGCAAATGCGGCCGTTATTTCTGATATCGTTCCGCGTGTTATGGCAAATGTTGATGCCAAGACCGTAAAATTAATTATTGTTACCAATCCGTTGGATGTAATGGTGATGTTGGCCCAGAAATTGTCCAAATTACCACCGGCGCGTGTGATTGGTACGGGGACTATGTTGGATTCGGCACGTTTGCGTACAATTTTGTCGCGCCAGTTGTCTGTGTCGCCGCAATCAATTAATGCCTATGTATTGGGTGAACATGGGGACAGCAGTATGATAAATTGGTCCGCGGCATGTATTGGATCGATTGCATTAAATGATTTTTGTCGCCAGGTTAAGGTCAGTTTACCGCAAACGACGCGCAAGACGATTGAACATCGTGTGCATAATGCGGCATATGAAATTATACGTGGACGTGGTGCAACATGGGATGGTATCGCGGGGGCGGTGGCCGATTTGTTGCGTTGCATCATAAATGATGAACGTCGTATTTTAACGGTCAGTACAGTTGATGGAAGTGGCACGCGGACGGTTGCAATGTCTTTGCCGCGTGTTGTTGGAAATAATGGTGTGGTTGCGACATTGAATCCAAAAATGGATTCGGCCGAAGGTGGCGCTTTGCGTCGCAGCGCCAAAATAATCAAAAAAAATTTTGATTCTATTGAATAAAAAAAACGCCCAGTCGGGCGTTTGTTTATTTTTGACGTGCCAGAAAATCAGAAATTAACTTTTCACGTAGTGCGATTTGTTTACTTAAATCGCGACGTGATGCGTGGTTCAAGTGCTCCATATAATTATTTTCGTATTCATCGAAAACGTATAGCATTTCTGGGTATATTTGGCATACGGGTTCACCCGTCTTTTTATCCAGATATTCAATGATTTGTGTGGAAATTTTTGGCCCCATGATTTCGCGTAAAATATCTTTCTTTTTTGCCATGTCGCAAGCGCATGGGTTTGGGAATTGTGTGCATACGGCCCAACCATTTTGTGCATTAATTGGATATCCATTCAGGGTTATTACCCCTAATGGAGTTGTTTTGCACATTTCAAATAGTGTTAAATCACAGAAATGAGAATAGCGAATTTGATATGTATTCTTTTTTTTCTGTGATACATGATTTTCGGCAATTACAGGTTTTGTCGATGTGGTTTCGGTTGGTTTGGATTTAAATTTATCAAAAAATCCCATTTTTCTTTCCTTTGTTATAATTATTATTCATACTAAATATAGTACGCAAAAAATAATTGTCAATGGTCGCTATAAAAAATATCACTGTTTTTTGGTTATATTTTTTAAACGAACAGGTCTTTGACGAATTGGGCGTGTTCGGTAATGAATTTGAAACGAAATTCTGGTTTCTTGCCCATCAGTTCTGAAACAATTGTACGTGTCTTTTCTGTGTCTTCGGCGCCTTCTTCGGTGCGTGGCGGCAGGTCAACACGTATCAGGCGCCTTGTCTTGGGTGACATGGTCGTTTCTTTTAATTGGTTTGGCATCATTTCGCCCAATCCCTTGAATCGGGATATTTCAACGCGTTTGTTTTTATACTTGGTTGTTTTTAAATTTTCCAATTCTTCGTCGGTGTCAACGTAAATCGATTCGGTGCCGCATGTTAATTTATACAACGGGGGACACGACAGGTACAGGTGTCCACCATAGATTAATTGGGGCATGAATTGATAAAAGAACGCCATCAACAGGGATGCAATATGGCTGCCGTCGACGTCGGCATCGGTCATAACGATGATTTTTTCATAGCGCAGTTTGTCTTCGTTCCAGTCTTTGGCGGTTCCGGCACCTATGATATCAATCAAATCATTTAATTCACGGTTGTTGCCAAAGCGTTCGTCAGAATTTGAAAATACGTTTAAAACCTTGCCGCGCAGGGGCATGATTGCCTGGGTTGCGCGATCACGTGCCTGTTTCGCGGTTCCACCGGCCGATTCGCCTTCGACGATGAATAATTCCGTGCCGGCAATACCATGTTTGGAACAGTCGGCCAATTTTGCCGGCATGCGAATTCGTTTGGTTGGGGTTTTGCGAGCAACGTCTTTGACCGCCTTGGTTTTTATACGCGCGTTGGCCAGGTTGATTACAAATTCCAACAGTGCGTTTGCGGTTTTGGGGTCGGATGCCAAAAACATTTCCCATGGATCGCGCAGTGCGTTTTCGGTGTAACGTGCAACCTCGGGATTGGAAAGTTTTTCCTTGGTCTGGCCCAAAAATTGTGGGGTTTTATAAAATACCGATACAATCGCCGCAACGGAATCAAATATGTCTTCGCCAATAATTGATGTGGCGGATTTATTGTTTACTTTTTCGCCATATGTCTTTAAGCCACGGGTAATTGCAGCCTTGAACCCGGTTTCGTGTGTGCCACCATCAATGGTTGCGATTGTATTACAATAGGATGAAAAAAATCCATCATCCGATGCGGCGCCGTTTTCATCAGTCAAAAATGTTAATGCCCATTCCACGCGACCGCTGTCATCGGGGAAGTCCACACTGCCACTGAAAATGCGGGGCAAAATACGTGGTTTGGAATCCGTTTTTTCCGCCAAGAAATCTGCAACACCATTTGGGTAATAAAATGTTGTTGTGGCGGGGATGTTCATGTCTTCGGTTAATAATTCCGGGTTACAATGCCAATCGATTTTGACACCACGTGATAAAAATGCCTTGGCGCGGGCCATGCGATAGATTTTTATCGGTTTGAACGTTGCGTTTGCGCCGAATATTTCGTCGTCGATGGTAAAACGTATTTTTGTGCCATGTGATTTGGTCGCTTCTCCACGGGTCATTGGTGACGTGGTGATGCCACGTGAAAATGTTTGGTGCCAGTTGTATCCGTCACGTGCAATATCTACAATCATTTCAGATGACAGGGCATTTACAACCGCGGAACCAACGCCGTGCAGACCACCACTGGTTTTATAAACATTGTTGTTAAATTTCCCGCCGGAATGTAGGGTTGTTAATATAACCTCTAGTGCGGATTTGCCCGGGTATTTGGGATGTTCATCCACGGGGATGCCACGACCGTCGTCGGTGATTTCAATTGTTTTTGAATCAATTAAATGTACCGTGATTTTTTTGGCAAAGCCGGCGACGGCTTCGTCAATCGAATTGTCCATAATTTCAATCGGCAGGTGATGCCATGCCTTTTCATCGGTGCCCCCAATGTACATGCCGGGGCGCAGGCGAACGGGTTCAAGGCCTTCTAGGACCTGGATATCTGATGCATCATATGTGTTTGTGTTTTTATCTGTCATAGCAATATATTATTAAAACATTTTTGATTTTTGTGCAAGCCCAAAGAATTTCTACCTAAATTATAATTTGGGGTTGAATTTTGTGCGTGGGCAACTATATATTTGTTATCGATAACCATATGGATTAGAAAGATGAATAAGAACCCCTATGAAGTTTTGGGTATCGCGCGTGATGCGTCGGATGCCGATATTAAAAAGGCTTATCACAAGTTGGTGATGAAATATCATCCGGACAGAAATCCGGATAATAAAGATGCCGAAGAAAAATTCAAAGAAGTTAATAATGCCTTTGATATTCTAAAAGACCCGCAGAAACGTGCCGCGTACGACAGATTTGGTGATGCTGCCTTTGCAAATGGTAATGGGGCAGGGGCCGGTTTTGGTGGCGGAAATCCATTTGGTGATGGTGCGTTCCACTTTAATATGGGTGGTGGAGGCATGGAGGATATTCTGCGTGAAGCGATGCGTGGATTTGGTTTTGGAGATTTTGGTGGTGCGGGCGCGGGACGTGGTGCGGCACAACGCGGTGGACGAGATCTGTTGGACGAGGTGGTAATTGATTTAAAAGATGCATATTTTGGTAAAACGCATACTGTAAAATTTTCGACCAATGTAGAGTGTGAAAAATGTCATGGACACGGCACGGCCGATGGTAAGCCGGCGCCGGTATGTTCGCGATGTGGGGGCAGTGGATTTGTGCAAACGCGTCAGGGATTCTTTGCAATGGAGGCGCCTTGTCCGGAATGTAATGGACTGGGGCGCAAAATTTCAAAAAAGTGTTCCGAATGTGATGGTACGGGGGTGCAGCATAAACAAAGAACGTTGGATGTAAAAATTCCCGCGGGTATTGAAGATGGCGCGCGTCTGCGTTTAAGTGGCCAGGGCGAGGCCGGAATAAATGGTGCGCCGGCGGGGGATTTCTATTTAGATGTCAGAATTCGTCCGGATAAACGTTTTGAACGACATGGCAATGATTTGATTATGCGCGTGGATGTGCCGTTTACGACGTTGGCATTGGGCGGTGAAATTGAAATAGAAACGATTGATGATAAAAAGTTGGATATCAAAGTGCCGGCGGGTACCCAGGTGGGTGAAAAGTTGCGTGTTCGTGGGCATGGTATGCCATCGGTGCGACGCAGTGGTGCCTTTGGGGATTTGTATATAGATGTTGCAATTAAAATTCCAACAAAATTATCGGATAAGCAAAAGAAGGTTTTGGCAGAATTTGCAGATATAAAAACAGATAAGAAAAGTTGGTTCTGATAAAAAAATAAAAACCGGCAGAAATGCCGGTTTTTATGCGTATAGCGTATTTTTTATTTTATTTTCTTCATGTGTCCCAAGAATGTTTTTGTGTACTGGGTTGCGGACCAAACAGATGCAATTAATGACAGCCATAATCCATAAATCCCGATTTGTGGCAGGATGTAAATCATGTACATTAACGTGCGACTGTCGGTGTTTGGTTTGATTAATGTGCCGATTGCAAAGATTAATAAAAATGCCGCGATTGAAATCATTTGCAGTGTTGTTTTAATCTTGCCCATGGAAAAGCGTGCCTTGGGGACTGGCATTTCTATTTTCTGGGTACCCAAAAATTCACGCAGGCCCGATATGTACAATTCGCGTGCAATCATGATGATTACGGGTACAACAACAAACCATACCGGCATCATAACAGTCAACATGATTAACGTGTTAACGACCAATAATTTGTCGCCAATGTGATCCATAACGCCGCCGATTTTTGTGCATACATTGTATTTGCGTGCCAGGTATCCGTCAAACCAATCCGACATAGCCGCCAATGCATACAGAATAAATGTTGTCCAATACATTTGGAACATCAGGGTTGGGATAATGGCAAAAGATGCCGCAATCCGAAAGGCAGATAAAAAGTTTACAAAGAATTTCATATGTTTTCTCCTTAGGTTATGATTAATATATGAATTAAGTTTATTATATCACTTCTGAGTGAAAATGGGCATATATTTTTTCTGCGATATTATCCCCAAGGCCGGGAACATGTTTTAATGCATTTAAATCTGCATCAATTATTGCGCGCGGTGTGCCAAAATGCTGTAAAAGGGCGCGCTTGCGTGTTGGACCAATGCCATCAATTTCATCCAGAACAGATGCGGTCATTTGTTTCGCGCGTAATGTACGGTGGTATGTGATGACAAAACGGTGCGCTTCGTCGCGGACGGTTCGTAACATTAAAAACAGTTCTGAATCCCGGGGCAGGTCATGGTATTCGGTGCCATCCGGCAATATAAAGTGTTCGTCGCCATCGCGAACGATGCCCTTGGTTACGCCAAAAACGGGGATGTTGCCCGCAGCGCGCTTTGCAATGCGCCATTGTGCAATGCCACCATCAACAATTATTAAATCTAATTTTGGTCCCCGTTCGGTGGCCCTTTGTACAAATTCCGACATCATTGCAATGTCGTTGCCGGCGCGTGATTTGTCATGTAATTTAAAATGGCGATAACCAGATTTGTCAAATCCGTTGTGTCCAAAGGTTATCATGGCGCCAACGGGCTGTTTGCCGAATAAATGTGAATTGTCAAATACGCCTGCTGTGTTTATTTTTATGCCCAACCACTTTTCTAACTCTGATACATTTTTGTCCCAGTTTAAATTTGGTGTATACGCATGTTTTTGGGCGTTTCCGCGATTTGATGTGTGTGTTAATGCGGAAATTTTGTCGCGTATAACCGCGGCGGATTCATAGTCCATATTTTGTGCAAATGTCTTCATTTGTTGTGTCAGGTCGGATATGATTGGTGCGCTGTCCCCTGTTAATATTTTTCGCGCTATACGCACGGAATCTGCGTATTTTTGTTTGTCTGGGGTGCAACACGGTGCACTGCATCGTCCGATTTGATGTAACAAACATGGGCGTGTGCGATTGCGCATTTGTGTGTCGGTGCATGTGCGAATTTGACAGACCTTTTGTATTGTTTTTATTGTTTCGTTCAAACTGGATACAGAAGGATATGGGCCGTATACGTCACGACGTTGATTAATTTTTCCGCGAAACTTTAACAGGCGTGGAAAATCACCGGTTGTTAGTGCCAACATTGGATACATTTTTCCATCTGTTAGCATTATGTTGTATTTTGGTTTTTCGGATTTTATTAATTCCTGTTCCCGCAGCAGGGCATCCGATTCGGTTGGAACGGTTTCCCATTCAACCCGCGATACTAGTGTGCGCATAACCTGTTTATGTAGTTCCAATTTGGATATATCCAGGTATTGTTTCAGGCGGTTTGACAAGTTTTTTGCTTTGCCCACGTATAACAGGTTGTTTTCACTGTCATACATTCGATACACGCCCGGGGCGTGCGGAGCATTTTCAATTAAATCAGAAAATTGAATATTCATAATCTTTATGATAGAATATTAATTATTAAATAGCAAATAAGAGGTTTTTCAATGATTCAGGAATCAGGCCGTTCGATGATAGAGATGTTGGGGGTGTTGGCGATTATGGGGGTAATTACCGTTGGTGCAATTGGTATGATTTCAACCGCTATGCGTACCCAAAAATTGACTGCTGTTAATGATCAGGTTGTACAAATGGTGACCATGGTGCGTAATATCCATGGCGAATATGATGATTTTTCTAATATGAACGGAACGACAATTTTTGGTGCCATCGGGATGAGCAATCAAAATCCATATGGGGGAACGTATGAATTGTCGGTTGATCCGTCAAATCCGCGCCAATTTATTGTGACTATTAATGGCTTAGGACAGTCTGAATGTGAATCTTTGGTTGCCAAGGCTTGGTCTGATTCGGTTGGGTATCAGTTGTCAAACGGTAAACAGGGTGGTGCAACCGGGGATTGTCGTGGGGCGAATGGCACGAATTCGGTTCAGATAGTTTATGGTGAATAATTTTTTTGTGCCGATTGGGGTTATAAAAAAATGGCGGATTTTATCAAGGTTTCAAAGGTAGAAGACGGAACGCGTTTGTTGCGTTGGTTCCTGCGACATTTTCCGTCAATGCCACAACGTGAATTTTATAAGCTATGTCGTGGTGGTCAGATTCGTGTAAATTCAAAGCGTGTACGTGGTACGGAAATATTGTGCGAAGGGGATGCAATACGTATTCCCCCCACCGTGGTCAGTTATGAGCAAGTGCAGACAAAAAAAACTGAAAGTGGTGAATGTTTTTCTTTGGCAGATTTAGAGGCTTTGCGCAAGTGTATTATTCACAATGATGCAGACGTGGTTGTGTTTAATAAGCCGGCTGGCTTGGCTGTGCAGGGGGGGACGGGGATTCGAAAATCTGTGGATAAGATGGCGGTGGCCTTGTTTCCGTATGATAAAATTTCCTTGGTGCACCGTTTAGACCGTGAAACCAGTGGCGTTTTGGTCGTGGCAAAAAATCAGCGGGCGGCCCAGAACCTGGCGGGGCAATTTCAAAATAAAACTGCACACAAAGAATATTTGGCGTTGTTGTGTGGTGATGTTAGCCCCAAGCGTGGTGTAATAGATAACTTTATGCTAAAAGGACAGGTGTTTGATGGGCCGATGCGTCTAAATAATGGGGCGGGACCACGTCCGCAACGGGCGATTACAGAGTATAGCGTGTTGTCTTCGGCAATGGGGTGTGTGTCGTGGGTGCAGTTTTCACCAAAGACCGGGCGTACACATCAGTTGCGATTACATAGTGCATTATCGTTAAAGGCGCCAATTGTGGGTGATGTGTTGTATGGTGGGCAAAAGAAGTTGGATGGTGTTTTGGGGACATTGTTCGAGACAAATAATTTATTTTTGTTTGCGTATAAGTTGACTTTTCAACATCCGACAACTGGGCGGATGATGACATTGCGTGCATCTGTTCCGGATTTTATGTTACCGGTTATGAAATTTTTAGAGTTTAAATTGCCATAATGAAAGTCAAAAAAAATGCATTTTTATCAGCACTAAGAATCATCGGGTTGTTTTTTATAGGACTGGTGGTGGCAATTGCCGTGGCGTTAAGTCGGGTGAATTTGGAAACTTTACGTGGAAATGTTGTGACGGTATTGCGTGATGCAACGGGAATGCCCGTTGAAATAGAGGGGGCCGTGTCGTGGAAGTTTTCTTTGCGACCACGTGTTGAATTAAATCAGGTACGTATCCCAAATGCATCGTGGGCCAAAGAAAAATATGCGTTCAGTGCCGAGAAAATAGATGTGCGTTTGAATTTGGTTTCTTTGTTTCGTGATAGGCCAACAATTCAAAATGTGCGTGTATATGCAGCGAATGTAAATATTGAAAAAAATAGCGAGGGGCGATATTCGTTGGAACGTCTGGTGGTCACAAATAAGAATGTAACAAATGTTGCAACAGTCGATCTGGAAAAGTATCCTTTTAAAGATGCGGGGTTGGGTGGTGTAGAAATCAAAAAATTGCGTGTAAACTTTTTGGGTGATGTTTATAAATTGGCGGGGTTTAATGTTCGATTGATGTCGCATGCGCCGGGGCGTGAATATTCGGGTTGGATCAAGGCGGGGGGCGATGATGATGTGTTGCCTTTTATTGTGTCCTTTTCTGAATATAATAGCGAAAGAAAAATTTATCCGATGCGTATTGCCTTGTCAACGGGGGGGGATGCGCTGATTGCAAATGTTGCATTAGAAGGGACCAGTAAAATGCCAATTGATTTTATTATCAAGGGCGATGTCCCGGATGCGGGAAAATTTGGTCGTATTTTTAACCTGGATTGGTCGGATGTCCCTGCGTTGCGATTAAATGTTGCCGGTGGGGTGGGGCGAAAAAAGATAACTTTTAGAAAATCATCATTGGTTGTTCGTGATACGGATTTTTCGTGGGCGGGTGAATTAGATTGGGGTAAAAAGAATTTAATCGTTCGTGCAGATGTTTCGGCCCCATATGTGGATTTGTCACGTTTGTTTCCGAATTTGTATGCGGGGGGGCGGAATGTTGTAAAAAGAAAGTTAAATATTTTCAAGGATATCCCATTGTTCGCGGACGAGTTTGTTGACAGGCAGATATTGTTGAATGTAAAAGTCGATAAATTGGTTGTGTATCGGGAATTGAATTTGAGCAAATTGAATCTGAGTTTTGACGTGTTGGATAACCGGGCGCGTATAGATGTTAATACTGACTTTGCAGGGGGAAATGTTCAATTGGGTATTGATGGTGATATTGGGGATGATGGGCATATTTGGCTGCAATCTGCCGCGCGTGGAAAAAATATTTCTATAGGTGATATTTTAAGTGAAATTAATAAAAACGATTTTCTGTCCGAATTGCCGATGAGTTTAGAGTTCTATGTCCAGGCAAATGGTAAAAATTTATCTGAAATTATGCAGACGATAACGGGGCCGGTGCGTGTTTGGTCAGATGGGGCGGGGTATGCGCATTCTGCATTGGTGTCATATATGTATGGAACGGATTTCTTGACGTCGTTGCGGCATGGTATCCAGGATTTGTTTAGTTCCGAAAAAAAACATAATCAGATAAAAATTTCATGTGTGGCATTAAATGCCATATTGCGTGATGGGGTGTTTGAAACACAAAATGGTTTTGCAATTGAAACAAATGCAATAAATATACGCTTGGCGGGCAGTTTAAATTTGGGGGATGAAGAGATTAAAATGTCTTTGACGACGGTGCCTGTGCGGGGGTTAAAGTTGTCTTTGACGGGCAATGTTGTTAATTCGGTTGAATTGACGGGTGATTTGGCGCGGCCAAGCGTGAAAATCAGTGGTGCCGCAATGGCGGGCAAGGTTGCATCGGCAACGGGGTTGGGGTTGCTATAAGTCGGATCGTAGCCATGTCGTTCTGTGAGCC
>JAZSNY010000027.1:0-8144 GCA_045536625.1 Candidatus Enterousia sp. | reverse complement strand
CCCAAACAGAATTTTTGAAAAAATTAAGCACTTATGTCATTCCGGGGCTTGACCCCGGAACCCAGGTGATGCGCGTGAAACGCGTGCGAATGTTTATAGCCCCTGTCCCCGCCTGCGCGGGAATGACAAAAAACGCCTTCGCGGGGATAACAATTTTTGTGAAAAAAAATAAGAAAAACAGACCTGGGTCCCGTGGTCAAGCCACGGGATGACAAAGGAAGAATATAACCTGGGGGGGTGAGAGTCAAAACATGGGATGACAAAGAAAAAAACCGCCGGGGCGGTTTTAATTAAATGTATGATATTCGTCTTTATTCCATGCCGTTCAGGACGCGTAACATTTTCATTATCATTTCGCGTTGGTTGTCGTTTGCCAATTTCCAATATAAATTTATTAATTGCAGGGATTCATTTTTTGCCAAAGGATCATCCGTGCCACCATCGCAAACGTGTGTTTTTGGCAAACGGCCATTGCGTGGTTCGCGGTCAATATAACCCGGCAGTCCTGCAAAGAAAAATGATACAGGGGTTTCCAATGCTGCACTTAGTTCAAACAGACGGGATGCAGATATGCGATTGCCCGCAGATTCATATTTTTGAATCTGTTGAAATGTTACGCCACAGATTTTTGCCAAATCTTTTTGGGACATGCCCATCATAACACGGCGCAGTTGCATACGTTGGCCAATGTGTTCGTCAATTGAATTTGGAATTGATGGTTTTCCACTCATATTATTTTTCTCCACATGTGTTTTTAAGACCTGTTTCCTATGTTGTGTTTTATACAATTTTTCTTTTGCTTTTGCAATTTAAAAATGGTTATTATATCCCTGTGATTTTAATACAAGGGGAAAAATATGAAAAAACCGTTGGTTTTATGTATTATGGATGGGGTTGGTATTTATCCGGATGATGATTATAATGCCGTTTCGCGGGCAAAAATGCCGTTCTTTGATGGTTTGTTGAAAAATTATCCACATGCGAAATTAGATGCCAGTGGCGTTGCCGTCGGTTTGCCCGATGGAACAATGGGAAATTCCGAGGTTGGACATATTACAATGGGCGCGGGGCGCGTGGTGAATCAATTCTTGCGTCGGTTCCAACTGGAAGACTGGAACCAAAACCGTGCGTTAAATGATTTTATAGCATCTGTTAAACAAGATGGTGGCATTGTGCATGTCGCGGGATTGATGAGTGACGGTCGTGTTCACGCAGATGTGCGCGATATCATGACGATTGTTGAATATGTTGTTGCGGCGGGGGTGCGTGTGTGTTTGCACTTTATCGCAGATGGGCGTGATACCCTGCCCCGGTCGGCGGTGGAATATGTTGCGTTGATAAAAGACAGGTTGGCGGCGCCTTTGGCCGATGGGCGTGTATTTTGGGGAACGTTGTCGGGGCGATACTATGCAATGGATCGAAATCAGAATATGGACCGCACAATGCGGGCGATTGATGCGATTGCAAATGCCACGTCTGATATTCATGCGGCAACGATTGATGCGGCGTTGGCCGATGCCTATGCGCGTGGCGAAACGGATGAATTTATCCAACCGACCGTAATTGATGGCGATGTGGCAATTCGGGCGTGTGATGGATTCCTGTTTGGGAATTATCGCAGTGATCGTGCGCGTCAGATTATGCGCGAAATTGTAAAGACGGGTGCGCATATTTTGTGCTTTTCACAATATGGCGAAGGATTAAACGAAGTGTGCCCTGCCCTGATGCCGGATGAAGAAATTAAAAACACATTGGGTGATCTGTTGGCGAAAAATGGCCTGAGCCAGTTGCGTATCGCAGAGACTGAAAAGTACAATCATGTGACGTACTTTATGGATGCCGAACGTAACATAGATTTTCCAAATGAAAAAAAGATTCTGATTCCGTCGCCGGATGTTGCAACGTTTGATTTAAAACCCGAAATGTCCGCGGTGGAAATCACAGATGCGTTGATTGCCGTGTTGGGTGAATATGATGTTGTGATTTTAAACTGGGCCAATGGCGATATGGTGGGACACACCGGAAATATGGATGCGGCAATTCGTGCGATGGAAACATTGGATGCCCAGTTGGCACGATTGGTGCCGGCCGTTTTGGAATTGGGGGGAACCGTGCTGATTACGGCGGATCATGGTAATGCGGAAAAGATGTGGGATACGGAAAACAACCTGCCGTGGACGGCACATACGACCAATCCGGTTAATATTATCTTGGTCGCAGATAATGCGCCGGCAATACATGATGGTGGTTTGGCCGATATTGCGCCGACGATGTTAAAGTTACTGGGGATAGAAAAGCCAAAAGAAATGACCGGTAAATCTTTGATATAAAAAATGCGCCAAATTGGCGCATTATTTTTTACGGCGCAGCGCAAAGAATTCGCGTAACATTTGTGCCGATTCGTCTGCGTATTCTGGCACCTGATAAACAGATGGTTTCCACAGATGCGTGTCTGTTTCATATATGCGGGCGTTTGATGTTATGCCACCACCCTTGGGGTCGGTGGCAGCAAAATAAATGTTTCGTATTCGGGCCAAAGATATCGCCGTGGCGCACATTGCACATGGTTCCAATGTTATGTAAATATCACAGTTGTCTAAAAATTTGGTTCCCAGTTTTTTGCATGCGCGATTAATTGCAACTATTTCCGCATGCAGGATCGGGTTCTGGTGCAGTTGGACCTGATTTTCCCCACGGGCAATTATTTTCCCATCGCGAACAACAACCGCACCGATTGGTACGTCCTGGTGTGAAAATGCGCGTCGTGCACAAGTTATGGCTTGATTCATAAATTCCATAGTGTATACTTTATCGCATGGATTCAAAATTGCAAATTATTTCCGGTATGTATCGTGGTCGGCATCTGTATTTGCCACCGGATGCGCGTCCAACGCAAAATATGGCGCGCGAAGCGCTGTTCAATATGTTGGATTCCGGTATAATTGACCCGTGGGGACGATTTGTTGTGTGGGACGCCTTTGCGGGCAGTGGTGCGTTGGGATTGGAATGTTTGTCCCGATACCCAAATGCGCGCGTCATGTTCACGGATACATTGGGGTCTTCGGTTCAGACGGTGAAAAAGAACATGGAAATGTTGGGGGTCGGTGGGCGTGCCGCCGTTGAACACCGTGATGCCGTCAGGGCAATAAATACATATGGTGCGGCGGTTGATTTGTTCTTTGTGGATCCGCCATATGTCCAACACAGAACGGGTAAGAAATTTTTAACGCGGCTTGCATCCGTTGCTAAAAAGGGTGCAATTGTTGTCTGGGAACAGGAAATTGGTCACGAAATACCGCCCGATGGCAGGCATTGGGAAATCCTGCGTGACAAAAATTACGGTCGTGCACGTTTTTTAATTCTGCGAAAGAAGCATTAAATATTCCTTGATTTTTCATGTTTTTTGCGTCATAATACGCCCCGCACGGCACCCTTGGAGGCCGGGCATGTAAAAGAAATGCTTAATAAAGGATAAAAAAATGGCAATTAATTTAAATGCAGAAATTCGTAATGTTGCCGGCAAGGGGGCCGCACGCAGCATCCGCAATAATAAAAATATCCCCGCCGTTATCTATGGGGAAAAGAAGGCCCCGGTCGCGATTGAATTGAACGGTCGTGAATTTGATATGTTGTTGAAAACACCGGGTTTGCGGACAAAATTGTTTCAAATAAAAACATCGGCGGGCACAGAAGACGCAATGCTGATGGATATTCAATATCATCCGGTAAGTGACGCCGTTATTCACGCGGACTTTAAACGTATTGATGTTAAAAAGCCGGTTAACGTGGTTGTTCCGGTCGAAGTTATTAACGTTGAAACATCCAAGGGGTTGAAGTTGGGTGGTACGTTGAACTTTGCAGTGCGCAAGGTTGCCCTGCGTGGTTTGGTTGATGTTATTCCGGAAAAAATCATTATTGATTTGGCGAACCTGACAATCGGTGACGTGGTTCACGGTACCGACTTGGTATTGCCAGATGGTGTTGAATTGGGCCTGCACCAGGCAGAATTGGCGTTCGCGACCATCGGTGGTAAAATGCCAATGGAAGAAGACGAAAAGGCCAAGGCCGCCGCAATGGCCGCCACAGCCGCCAAGAAATAATGTTTTCGGACATTTGTTTGGTCCCGCCCATGTGGCGGGATTTTTTATAAACCTGGGTCCCGCGGTCAAGCCGCGGGATGACAAAGGGTTTGGATTGTTTTTTTTCTTATGTCATTCTGGGGCCCGACCCCGGAACCCAGGTGATGCGCGTGAAACGCCAAAAGTATTTTGATAATTTTATAGCCCCTGTTCCCGCCTGCGCGGGAATGACAAAAAACGCCGTCGCGGGGATAACAATTTTTGTGAAAAAAAATAAGAAAAACAGACCTGGGTCCCGTGGTCAAGCCACGGGATGACAAAAGGAAGATGTATTATAACCTGGGTGCGAAAGTCAAGCCGCGGGATGACAAGAGAGAGAAAATTGCAATACAGTAAATTCGAACAGAATTTTTGCAAAAAAATTCTGTCATTCCGGGGCCCGACCCCGGAACCCAGGTAATGCGCGTGAAACGCGTGCGAATTTGTTGCAATTGTTTTTGTGAAAAAAATTGAAAAACAAACCTGGGGACCGCGGGGGTGACAATAAGGAACGGGATGACAATGTTGTTTAAAAAAATATAATTTTGTTAAAAACAATCCCGTATTTTTGTTTTTTGATAAAATTGTGATTGACTTTTATAAAAATCAAAATTCCTGTCAAATATAAAAAAGTGGTTTTGGTGGGGATTTTTTACTTGTGCAAAATTCGTGGTTTTTCTAAGATATGTGTATAAGAGAAAAAGAAAGTGGGAAGAATGTCTAGATTTCTGCGGTTTTGCGCATTTTTATTCGTTTTGTTTTTTACCGGAAATGTTTTGGCGGCGGGGTATACGTGTCCAACGACGTCGTATAAAAAGTACACGTCGTGTAAAGCGGGATATTATATGACCTATAACGGGACGTATAATGGCACGCCACGGGTGGGAAATGCGTGTACAAAATGTCCGACCGGGTATTCATGTGGGGGGGGAACGGCCGATAAATCCCAGAATAACATAGTCTGTTCTGCGGGGGACTATTTACCGGCGAATTCGACCGCATGTACAATCTGTCCGGCGGGTTCATACTGTCCGGGGGGCAGTTTTGCCCCCACCGCAACAACCAGTGCCCGTGGAATATATTCATGTCCGGCGGCCAGTGGTTCGTACCTGGATACCTTTACCGATATGCAGGTTTGGTTATTAAAAGATGCGTGTTCAACGGCGACCAGTTCAAATACAACGATTACTGCTTCTTTTACATCGTGGGGAACCGGTGCTGCGGCCGTTACCGATTGTAAGGTAAATTATGTTGTAACAACCCCATGTGGTACGATTTTCAAGGATTCTGTACCCGCCCGACAGACCGGAACCACAACCATAACATATAAGTATGACACGTATACCAGTTCGTCCACCACATACAACAGCAGTTATGAAATGGGTGACCGTTACTTTGCGACATTGTCGGCGGGATATTATTTAGAAGATGCGTATTCGGACACATATTGTGGCACATCAACGAATCGTATGTTGTATCGTCGGGCGTCGATTTGTGGGGGAAACACCTATTGCCCGGGCTTTACAAGCATGCCATTGTGTAACAGTACGGCCGGTTGGGAATATGGTGAGCCCATGGGTATGTATGGATGTGCGACCGGTGCACCGGTGTTAAGCAATGACGATGGTGTCGAAAATTATTGGCTGTCCGATAGTTATGCATCGGCGCGTACGGATTGTTATGTGCCCGTTGATTTGAATAAAAACGGTGGTACGGGTACGATAAACGGGACCGAAGGTACGTCGAGCGGATATGTAGAATGTCATTATAATACGGCGTGTTCGTTGCCGTCGGCTTCTGCCCTGACCCAAACGGGGTATAAGTTCAGTGGTGGTTGGGCGACGACCGCATCGGGTACTTCGTGTTCAAATAGTGTAAAAATAACCGCGGCGGTACCGTGGGGCGATGAATCTTACTTTGAATATTTTGCATGTAAAAATCCGACGTATTCCATTACGTTGAATAAGAATAATGGGGGTTCTTCTGGTGGAACTTCGACGTTGTATACAACCAAGACGGTCGGTGTGTATTTGAACAGCGCACGAACACAATCGTTGACCACGGCGGGTACGTACAAGGTTACAATGCCGACATGGGCCCCCGAATATTATTATAGCGAATCGGAATATCCGGTGATATTTGATGCGCGCCCGGCGTTGGGGTATTATTCATCAAGCTCTGGTGGCACCCAGTATGTTGATGCCGATGGTGTTATCACCAACAGCGGTTTAACCGCGGCCAAGGGATATGGTGCAAATGCCACATGGCATGCGCGATATGATACCATGGTTACGGCGCCCGATGCCCCGGCCAACAAAGTGGGATATACGTTTACGGGTTGGTGTTTAGATAATAGCGAGGATTGTGCCGGTGGTATGACCGTGGCCGCGGGCGAAGAATTTGATTTGAACGATTTGGATGGTGAACTTACCGCCGTGTGGGCGCCACATGTAACAATTCGTATTACATATAATGGGCAAAATGATGCCGATGGTGCGGATTATATCTATGCGATTGAGGGTGTGGATGGTGTATACCTGGATGCGGCGCATACCAAGGAAATGACCACAAACGCCAATCCAATTACATATCCGGACTTGTATACATGGGATGTAAGTTTTACCGATTCGTATACCGGCACCAATATTACAAGAAGTGCGATCGAGGCAGACCCAGATGGCGTTTATAACAGCGCCGGCACACAGATGATTGATTCGCGGGGATATATAACAACCGCCGGTATTGCCGCGGCCAAGGCGACGACATACGACGGATCTGGCTATAATGCATCATGGGGAATGAGTTGGACTTGGCGGCCTGACGCATGTGTGACCGTGCCTGATGCACCAACGCGTACGGGGTATACATTTGATGGTTGGAAATCGGTTAGTCACGGTCTATTCCAACCAGGTGAAACAGTGTGCTATCAAGAACATGGGGAAACTTCTTTGGTAGCAAACTGGACGGCGAACAAATACACCATCACATTGGATAACGCCAATGCGACCACCAATGGTACGGCCAGTATCTATACCACGTATAACACAAATGTGTATTTGGACAGCGCGCGTAGCAAATCAATGACGACATCTGCGAACGCAATTACGGTTCCAAGTCGCACGGGATATACCTTTGGTGGTTATTATTCGGCATCGGGTGGTACGGGTACCCAGTATATCAATGCCAGTGGTTACATCACGTCAAGTGGTTTAAGTGCGGGTAAAGGCTATACTGCAAGCAAGAAGTGGTATGCAAAATGGACCGCGAATACGTATACAATTACGTTGAATGGTAATGGTGCCACGTCGAATGGTACAACGGCTATCTATTATAAAACGGATGAATATGTATATCTGGATAGTTCTGCAACCAAGGTTATGACAACTTCTGCTAATCCTATTACGGTGCCTTCTCGTTCTTATACGATTACGTATAATGCGAATGGTGGCAGTGTCAGCACGACTAGCCAGACTGCGGCATATACATTCCGCGGATATTTTCCTACAAATGCTATAGAGGGGGATTTGCCATATATTGGTACCGATGGTTATATTTATGATCAGGGTTCGGCTGAAAACATGGTTATTGTGCCGGGAAATTATACGATGAATGCATGGTGGACACCGGCATCGGTCACCCTGCCCACGCCGAGTAGTCGCACGGGATACACGTTTGGCGGTTGGTACAAGGAAAGTGCGTTGACGAACAAGGTTGGTGATGCGGGTGCATCATACACACCGACGGCCACTGTAACGCTGTATGCAAAATGGACGGCGAACAAATACACCATCACATTGGATAACGCCAATGCGACCACCAATGGTACGGCCAGTATCTATACCACGTATAACACGAACGTGTATTTGGATAGTTCGCGTAGCAAGGCGATGACAACATCGGCCAATCCGATAACCAAACCGTCACGTGTTTACACGGTAACGTATAATGCGAACGGTGGTTCGGTAAGTCCGACCAGTGCGACATCTACGTATACGTTCAAGGGTTATTACAGTGCCGCATCCGATG
>JAZSNY010000006.1:0-9729 GCA_045536625.1 Candidatus Enterousia sp. | reverse complement strand
GACAAACCAAATGATCAACTCCTTGGCTCACAGAACGACATGGCTACGATCCGACTTGTCGTTGGTCGGGGCCGTGGCGCATGGTGGGTTACAATTTGTACGATTGTTTTACTATACGCGTAATCCGGATGTTGCGGCCGTGCAAAAGCGTTTGGATTCTATTACACGGATGGTGCGATTTGAATTGGCCGCACGCATGAATCAAAAGTATGTGCCGGATATTAAATTCCAATATGATGATACGTTGGAACGGGCGGAAAAGTTGGAAGAGTTGTTTAATAATTTGGATAAATAATATGATACGTCGGGTCGGGGTGTTGGATCGAGATTTGTTGTGGGATTGCCATTATATTGTAAATTCCTTTATGGATGCAGGTGACGGAGGGGGATGGTTTGGCCAGAAGATCTTGGTAGATTCCGGAATGTCGGTGATGTTTGTTGATGAAAAAGAGAATGGATTCTTGAAAGGGTTTATTATCGGAAACATGGATGCAAATGTTGCCAGTGTTGATGGGTTGTTTGTCGATAAAAAATTTCATCGCTCAGGTGTGGGAAGCGCGTTGTTGCGGGCGTATGAAGATTGGGCGCGGGGCGAAGGTGCAAATCGAATAAAATTGCAATCACGACCAACACGTCAGGCGTTGGATTTTTATAAAAAGCATGGATTCGAAAGAATTAATTGGAACAATTATATGCAAAAAACTTTGTAAAAAATCACCTTGAAAATGCGGCAATACTATACTAGGATATGCCGTACAAGCATAGGTGTTTTTGTATGAAGCAGTCAAATATCCGTAATTTTTCAATCGTTGCACATATTGATCATGGTAAATCAACACTGTCAGACAGGTTGATTGAGTTTACAGGTGGACTGCAATCGCGCGAAATGAAGGCTCAGGTTTTAGATTCTATGGATATTGAACGTGAACGTGGGATTACGATCAAGGCGCAGACCGTCAGATTGAATTACAAGGCAAAAAATGGCGAAGAGTATCAATTAAATTTGATGGATACACCGGGGCATGTGGACTTTTCATACGAGGTGTCGCGGTCGTTGGCCGCGTGTGAAGGGGCGCTGGTTTTGGTGGATGCAACCCAGGGGGTTCAGGCACAGACGTTGGCCAATGCATATTTGGCGCTGGATAATGATTTGGAAATGTTGCCGGTGTTGAACAAGATTGATTTGCCGTCAAGTGATGTTGCGGCAACACGTGAACAAATTGCGGATGTTATTGGTTTGGATGCGAACGATGCGCTGGCGGTGTCGGGAAAAACCGGTGATGGCGTGCCCGAGTTATTGGAAGAAATTGTGAACAAATTACCCGCGCCACATGGTGATGAAAATGCGCCGACACGTGCGTTGTTGGTGGATTCTTGGTATGATTCTTATTTGGGTGTGGTGATTTTGGTGCGCGTGGTTGATGGAACGCTTGATCGTGGTCAAAAGATTAAGTTTATGGCAACCGGTGCGGAATACGTTGTTGATAAAATTGGATACTTTACGCCGAAAATGGTCAATGTTGATAAACTGCATACCGGTGAAATTGGATTTATTATTACGGGTATGAAGACAATTCATGATTGCAAGGTTGGGGACACTATTATCGATGTGAAATCTGAAAATGCGCAAATGTTGCCGGGATTTAAGCCGTCGGTTCCGGTGGTGTTTTCTTCGTTCTTTCCGGTCGAGGCAGATGATTATCCGACATTCCGTGAAAGTGCGGAAAAGTTGGCGTTAAATGATGCGTCCTTTATGTTTACGGTGGAAAAGTCTTCGGCGCTGGGGTTTGGGTTGCGTTGCGGATTCTTGGGTCTGTTGCATATGGAAATTATCAGTGAACGTTTGGCACGTGAATTTAATTTGAATCTGATTAATACGGTGCCCAGTGTGCTGTATAAAATTCATATGCGCGATGGTTCGGTAATGGATTTGGAAAATCCCGCAGATATGCCAGAGCCAACAAAGATTGAATCAATAGAAGAACCATGGGTGCGTGCGACAATTATGATGCCCGATAAGTATATGGGTGGGATTATGTCGCTGTGTTCAGAGCGTCGCGGGGTTCAGGAAAATATTTCCTATGTTGGAAATCGTGCGGTGTTGGTGTATCAGTTGCCGTTGGCGGAAATTGTTTTTGATTTTTATGATCGGGTAAAGTCTATTTCTTCGGGGTATGCATCGTTTGATTACGTTGTGTATGGGTATCAGGCGTCTGATTTGGTCAAGGTTAATATCTTGGTTAATGAAGAAAATGTAGAGCCTTTGTCGTTTATGTGTCATCGGTCTTTTGCAGAAAAACGTGGACGGCAGATTGTGGAAAAATTAAAGGACTTGATACCACGTCATCAATTTAAAATCCCGTTGCAGGCGGCAATTGGTGGAAAAATTATCGCAAGAGAGACCATCGCGGCATATCGCAAGGATGTTACCGCAAAGTGCTATGGGGGGGATATTACACGTAAACGTAAATTGTTGGAAAAACAGAAGGAAGGAAAAAAGCGTATGCGTTCCTTTGGAAATGTAGAAATCCCACAGTCTGCGTTTATTAATGCATTAAAAGTGTCATAAAAATATAGAGGTATAAAAAATGGGTGTGATAAAATATGTTCTTAGTATGCCATATCATATGATTTTGAACGATGTTAAAGAGTATATTGAGTTAAGAAAAAAATATAAAGATGTAAATGGAGAATGTGAACGGTTGTATGATTGGTTAAGTTCTGATGTGAATTTTGGTTGTGTCAGTTTTTTTGAGGAAAATAATAAAGTTTGGTTCAGGGATGGAAAGAGGGTAAATTATTGTGAAAACTTTTTTCATAAAAATTGTACGATGAATGAATGTCCGTGTGTAAAAAATCATAATTTGTATTGGAAACTTATGGATGAGCGTAAAAAGTTGCTGACGGCCAAGGCCGAATTTTGGGATGCGAAATTTCAAAATGTAAGATAAAAATAAACCAAGGGGGTGGCCCATGGCGCACCAGTTTTATTTTAATCCGTATATCTTGGATAATCTGCCGGCGCCGGCCAAAGGATTTGATGTCGTCCAGGATATATCAGAACCGCGTTTGCGTATGTATATTACCAGTCGTGGGGTAAAAACATTCTTTGTGCGCAAGCGTGTCCGTGGCAAGGATAAGCGTGTCTTAATTGGAAATTATCCCCAGGTTGATATAGAAGATGCGCGCAGCATGGTGCCGTCTATTTTAGATAGCGCAATGAAAAAGCCGCCTGTGCGTCGTAAAAAAATTACTTTTCGGCAGTTCTTGGATTTGTATCTGACGGGCAAGGTACGGCGGGGGGAAGATTCACATGTGAAATTGGTGCGGGCGATTAATCGACATTTGTCTGATTTGTTTGATAAAAAGATTTCCCAAATTACATCAGAAGATATACGTTTGTGTATTGATAGGATTTCGGGGCCGGCAATCGCGGCACGTATGCAAGAGTTGTTACAAAGTGTATTTAATTATGCCATTGATTTGGGATATGTAAAATCTAATCCGGTTGTTGGGTTGGAAAGAGTGCCACAAAATAGACGTGTCCGTCCATTGAATCGTGCAGGGATTTTGCGATTGGCGCGTGCGATTGAAGAAATGGAAAATCCAGTTTTACGGTCGGCTTTTTATATGTTGATATATGGCTTTGCGCCACGGTCCAAGATTTTTTCAATGGCGTGGGAAGATTTGGATTTTAATCATGATTTGTGGAATGGACATCCTTTGTCCGACCGGGCGATTGTGTTGTTGCAGGATTTGCCCCAGGATGGGCATTGGGTTTTCCCGGGGCGGGGCGGTGTGCATTTGATTGATCCGCGTACTGCATGGCGACGGGTTGTAACCAGGGCAGGAATACCAAATTTAACAATGGATGATGTCTATAAATTCTTGATGCGTCGGGTTGTTTGGGCATCAGATAGAGAGGATTTTCGCATAAATTTAAACAATTTATTGGATGATATTTTTGCGGAAGATTTAATCTAGTTTTTGTCAACTTTGTTACAGTTTGTTATAATTTCTTGACACAGGGGGCATAAAATGATAGCGTACAAAACAATGACGGTCATGGTATGGACCAAACAATTTAACAAAAACAAAGGAAAAAAATATGACAACTTTTGAAAAAGTGAAGAAAATTGTAGCAGAGAAACTGGGGGTGCCAGAAGAAAAGGTTACAGAAGAAGCGGCGTTCGTTAATGATTTGGGGGCTGATTCTTTGGATGTTGTTGAATTCGTTATGGAAGTTGAAAAAGAATTTGATATTACTATACCTGATGATGCTGCCGCAAAATTGGAAAAAGTTGGTGATGCGGTTAAGTTTATTGATGAACACAAAAAGAACTAAGTGTTTGTGTCTATCATGTTGTTTTTGTTCGCCGGTGCGTTTGTGCCGGCGGATTTTTTTGCTGTATTTTATTTGGAAAATGTTTATTATATGCCCGTATGTTAGTTTGTGTAACCTGTGATAAAGGATTTTAGATTATGAAAAGAGTTGTTATTACCGGTATGGGAATTGTGTCCCCGGTTGGAACCGGTGTTGAACATGCGTGGAAAAATATATTGGCGGGTAAATCTGGTGTGCGTAAAATTGACTCATTTGATGTTTCCGATTTGGCATCGCAAATTGCGGGTATCCCACAACAGGGTGACGCGCCGGGAATGTATAATCCAGATGCTGTGGTTGACCCACGGGAACAGCGCAAGTTGGATAGATATACTTTGTATGGAATTGTTGCCGCAGACGAAGCGATTAAGGATGCGGGGTTGGCAGATTATCAGGGTGATAAAACACGTATCGGTGTATCAGTTGGCAGTGGGATTGGTGGTCTGAATACGATATATGATAATTGTATCGAATTGCATGATGGTGGTCCACGTCGTGTCAGTCCTTTCTTTATCCCCAAGGGAATTATTAATATGGCCGCGGGAAATATTTCGATTAAGTATGGATTACAGGGACCAAATATTTCCGTTGTGACGGCATGTGCAACCGGTGCGCATTCCATTGGTGAAGCAGCACGTATGATTAAATATGGTGATGCAGATATTATGGTGTGCGGTGGAACCGAAGGTGCGGTTGGACGTATCGGTTTGGCGGGCTTTTCCGCAATGCGTGCGTTAAGTACACGTAATGATGATGCAGCCCGTGCTTCACGTCCGTGGGACAAGAATCGTGACGGATTTATCATGGCCGAAGGTGCGGGTATGTTGGTGTTGGAAGAATATGAACATGCGGTTGCACGTGGTGCCAAAATTTATGCCGAGGTTGCAGGTTACGGTATGTCGGCTGATGCCTATCATATTACTGCGCCGGCGCCGGATGGTTCGGGTGGAAAACGTGCGATGGAAATAGCGTTAAAGGATGCGGGATTGAATCCGTCGGATGTGGATTATATTAATGCGCATGGAACGTCAACAGGACTGGGGGATGTTGGTGAATTGGCCGCGGTGCAGAATTTGTTCGCGGATGCAAATGTATCTATGTCGTCGACAAAATCTATGACGGGGCATTTGTTGGGTGCGGCTGGTGCGGTCGAAGCAATATTTTGTGTGTGTGCAATTCGTGATGGGATTGTGCCACCGACAATTAACCTGGAAGACCCCGAAGATGCGGTGGGGAATTTTGACCTGGTGCCGAATGTGGCGAAACAGCGCAAGGTGGATGTTGCGTTAAGTAACAGTTTTGGATTTGGCGGAACAAATGCATCACTTGTGTTGAAAAAAATTAAGTAAATAATTTTATTTGTAGTTAAAAATACCGGCATGTGCGTGTTTATGCATTGTGCCGGTGTTTTTTACAGTTGATTTTTGTTTTGATTGGGTGCATAATTCCCCGTGCAAGTGTGAAACGGAGTGTAGCTCAGCCTGGTAGAGCGCTACGTTCGGGACGTAGAGGTCGCTGGTTCGAACCCAGTCACTCCGACCATTTTTTCGGCGGTATGCCGTTTTTTTTATTTTTTGTTTGTAATTTGTTGTTCTTGAATTATATTTATCTTTGCAGAAAAAGGGAAAGACATGTTTGCAAAACGTTTTTTGAAAAAAGATTCTTTTGATAATTATGATGATTATATTCAAAATGCATTACCAATTGTTCCGGATAACTTTAATTTTGCATATGATGTTGTGGATGTGATTGCAAAGGAAACGCCGGACAGGGTTGCGTTGTTGTGGGTAAATGATGCAGGTGAAAAAAAATCAATAACCTTTGAGATGTTATCGCGATGGTCAAATGCGGTGGCGAATTTTTTAGTGGCGCGTGGTTTAAGCAAAGGTGATGCGGTTTTATTGTTTATGCGACGCAGGTGGGAATATTGGGTGTTGATGATGGCGATGCATAAATTGGGGGTGATACCAATTCCTTCGACTAATCAATTAAAAACCAAGGATATTGAATACCGATTAAAGACGGCGGATGTATCGGCGGTGATTGCATTTGATGATGGTGTGATTTTAGGTGAAATTAAAAATGCCATCGGAGATAATGAAAAAATTCAATTGATTGATTGTTCGGAAGTTGCTGCGGCGTGTGAAAAATATCCATCGATATTGGAACGGGTGCCAAATGAAAATTCTGATATAATGGTTGTTTATTTTACCAGTGGTACAACAGATATGCCAAAGATGGTGGCGCATAATTTTGCATATCCATTGGGACATATCAATACGGCGGTGTTTTGGCAGCGCCTGGTTGATGGTGATATTCATTTTACATTGTCTGAATCAGGTTGGGCCAAGTGTTCATGGGGCAAGATGTATGGTCAATGGTTGGCGGGTGCGACGGTCTTTGTTTTTGATTTTAGTCGTGTGTTTACCGCGCATGATTTGTTGACCGCGATTGCAGATAACAAGATTACTTCTTTTTGTGCGCCACCAACCGCGTACAAGATGATGATTCATGCGGATATGTCCAAGTACGATTTGTCTTCGTTACAAAAGGCGGATATAGCGGGCGAAGCGCTTAATCCCGAAGTGTATGAACGTTTCTTGGAAAAGACGGGTGTTAAAATGCACGAAGGTTTTGGGCAGACGGAAACGTGTGTTATGTTGTTTACCAATCAATGGATAGAACCAAAGCCCGGCGCCATGGGAATGCCCGCGGCCGGTTGGGATGTACAGCTGTTGGATGAACGTGGACGCGTGATAACCGAAAGTGGCACGGTTGGTGAAATTTGTGTATCTTTAAAAAATGGGTGGCCGTTGGGATTATTCCAGGGGTATCACAAAAATGAAAAATTAACGGCGGCGGTTGCGCGTGATGGCTTTTATCATACGGGGGATGTTGCGTATCGTGATACAGATGGATATTATTGGTTTGTTGGGCGTAATGATGATCTGATTAAGGCCAGTGGATATCGTGTAAGTCCATTTGAAGTCGAATCGGTTTTGTTAGAGCATCCGGCTGTGCGTGAAGTGGCGGTTACAGGAATTCCAGATCCGGCACGTGGTCAGGCGGTTAAGGCAACAATTGTTTTAAATAAATATTTTCAGCCTGGTGATGTTTTGGTTCGGCAATTACAGGATCATGCCAGGTCGCGGGCCGCGCATTATAAATGTCCGCGTGTTATTGAATTTGTGGACAGTTTGCCAATGACAATCAGTGGAAAAATTCGTCGCGCGTTGATACGTACGTTGGACAGTGCCAAGGAATCAATTGTGGATCCAATTAAAAATACAATTGGATTGGGCAAAGATGATGAAGAAAAGTAAAAGAAAAACCGCCAGTTGGCGGTTTTTTAACGTGTTATATATTTAGCCTGTTTTTCACGAACGGGAATTAGGGCGCGTAATTGCTGATATGTTAAATTTAATTTCTGTTCCAGATTGTCGCGGCTTTGTTGCTGATAAGCGCGAATCAAATCGCCAACGGTTTCGGCGCCGTCCAAATATTTATCCTGGATAGGTGTGTTTAGCAAACCTTCTAGGGATAAAACAACGTCCAGGATTTCAAAATTGTTCATATGTTTAAATAGGTTGGTGTTCAATTTTATATTCTTGGGATGCATATAGCCTTTGCTTTCGATAGTTTTTTTTACTATTTCAAAAGTTGTCATATTTATACCTTTTTGTATTATTTGTGTGATTGTATTGTTATATAAAAAAAACGATTTGTCAACAGGGGCTATTTCATATTTGCAAATTGATTTTTATTTGTCATAATCTTACAAGATATGCCAAGACGAAAAAAATTTTTCCCTAAATGTATTCTTGTACAAATTATTGTAGTATCGGTTGTTGTTTTGTTGGGAGTTGGTGGGTATGTTTTTTTTATAAATTCGTCAGTGGATGCACCGGTTGTCTTTGATGTCGTTCGTGGTGATTCGGTAACCGCGGTGGCAAATCGGCTGATGAAACAAGATTTAATCGATTCGGATGTTTTGTTTAAGCAGGTTGTGCGTGTCAAAGGAGGGCAAATTCAATCGGGACAATATGATATACCACGTGGGGCCAGTGTCTGGAAAATCGCAGATATGTTGGTAAATGGGCGTGTGGCTTCAACAACAATCGTTATTCCCGAAGGTTTAACTGTAAAACAAATAAAAGAATTATTATTACAAACATCGGGGCTTAGTGGTTCAGTAGAGTGCGAAAGGATTAATGATGCGCCCGTATGTAATTTAAAGGATGGACAAATCTTTCCAGATACATATACCGTGGCACGCGGAACGCGGCGTTTGGCGTTGTTGGAATTGGCACGAAAAAAGATGAACTCGGTTGAAAATTCGTGGATGCAGACAAGTCGCAGGCTGCCGAAGCCATTGAAAAATTGGAACGATGTTTTGGTCTTGGCGTCCATTGTGCAAAAAGAAACACCATTGGTGCGTGAAATGCCAATTGTGGCCAGTGTTTATTTGAATCGTCTGCGTCGGGGGATGCGGTTACAGGCGGATCCAACGGTGGTGTACGCCCTGACAGATGGTTTGGGGGATATGCAGGGGGAGCCTTTGTTGCGGGGGCATTTAAAAATAGAAAGTCCATATAATACGTATCGTAATTCGGGGTTGCCACCGGCGCCAATTGCAAATGTGGGCGAAAGTGCGATTCGTGCGGTCCTGAATCCGGCGGATACAAATTATTTGTTCTTTGTGGCTGATGGGCGTGGTGGACACAGGTTTTCAAAAGACTATGAAACGCATAAGAAAAATCACAATGATTGGCGCGAGATAAAAAAATTAAAAAATAAAAATTAGAAAATCGTCAGTCTGTTATTTTTAATAATTATTAAAAAATATAACAAATTATAACAAAAATGTTAAAACGCCCGTTGTGTGGGCGTTGTGTTATGTTTTTGTGTGAAAAAACGATTCGCGTACGCGCATGACTGTATCATAAAATTGCGGTGTTTGCAAAAATCTTTGGTGTTGCATGTGGGATTTTATACCTGATAAAATTGTATTAACGAGACTGGAACTAAATGGTCTTGGTTAACAAAAACGAAAGGATCGAATATGAAAAAATTAGCATTAACTTCTTTGTTGGCATTTTTCGCGGTATCAGGCGCACACGCGGCAAATATTATTGATGGTAATCCATTATATCGTCCGGACAAGGGGCATTTTTATAGTGTGACATCTGTTGGTTCGCATACCAAGGCAGTTGATGAGGTAGGACTGTATGAAGAGTTTGAATATGTTATTACCGAAGATATGACGGTTGTTGTTGGTACGTCTGCGGGTCAGGCAGATTGGTTTGATTCTATGTCATGGAATACGCTGTCGTTGGGGATTAATT
>JAZSNY010000005.1:0-4803 GCA_045536625.1 Candidatus Enterousia sp. | reverse complement strand
GTGCCCGCCATTGTTTGATTCGCAGTTTCTGATACATCAACCTTGGTCGTTGTGCGCGTTTCAACATACGTCGTGGACGCCAAATCGGCCCATGCGCCATATGGAATAAACAATATAAAAAACAAAACAAATCGTCTCAATCTTATCCCCCAAAAAGAAAAACCGCATCTGAAATTCAAAAGCGGTTGGAGGTTCGAAACTATAAGTCGTTATAGTGGGTTTATTCAATGTATTCACCGCCCTCCAACCCGGGGTTGGAGAGTTTGTCCATCACAACGGACCACGACTTCAAGGGTTTCGACACCCCATCGTGACAAAATCATCACGACACGAACATTTTAACAAAATATCAAAATAAAAGTCAATTAATAAGATGGACCAAAGTTTAATGAAGTAAATAATTTATCACATTTGTCATTCCGGGGCTGGACCCCGGCCCCCGGGTCATGCGCATAAAATGCGCACAATTAACAATTGCTTTTATCACCTGGGTCCCGCGGTCAGGCCGCGGGATGACAGAGTTTTTGTTGCAAAACTTTTATTTATTACAAAAAATCCCCCAAACGGGGGATTTTTACTATAACTGAATATACATTGCGGGATTCTTTTCCAACTGCTGTATCCCATTATCCAATGTTTCCCGATATTCCAGGAATTTCTTTTTATCTTCTTTGCCCAAATTAGAAATCGCGGGCAATTTCACGGTCATTGGATTTACATGTACGCCGTCCTTGATAATTTCATAATGCAAATGCGGCCCCGTGGAATATCCGGTTGAACCAACATACCCAATTGTCTGGCCCTGGCGCACAGTTGTACCGACATTTACCCCCTTGGCAAATTTCGACATATGCGCATACAGCGTTTCAAACGAACCGTTGTGCCGAATTTTTACATAATTTCCATGCCCACGATTATAACTGCGTGCAATCACGCGTCCCGCACCGGCGGCCGGAATCGGTGTACCAGTTGATGCACGGAAATCAACCCCCTTGTGCGCACGTGTATACCCCAACACCGGATGCTTGCGATTACGCGAAAACTTGCTAGTAATCTTGGCATTATTAATTGGAGTACGCTTTAATGATTTAATTGCGCCATTTCCATTTTCATCGTAATAGCCGGTTGTACCATCCGATTTTCTGAACCGATACATCTTCACATTGCCGCGCAGCGCCTCAAACGAAATGGCCAAAACACGCCCATTATCAATCTTTTGCCCATTTGAAAAGTTTTCTTCATACAAAACCGAAAATTTCTGCCCGGCACGAACATCACGTTCAAAGTCCATTTCAAACGCCAACAAATCATAAACATCAATCAATATTCCCGCCGGAATTCCCGCACGTTGTCCCGCCAAATAGAAACTGTCACCATCTTGGATTTCCCCGGATTTGTAAACCGCACGGATATCGCGTTCTATATCGGTTGTTTTGCAATCCCACGCCCCGGATTCATTACAGGTCAATTCAACCTGGCGCCAAGGGGATGGGATAACAACAATTTTTGATACCGGCGCATCATCATGCGCACGAACAAATTCTAATCTATCCCTGTCTGCACGCAGGGTCGTTATTTCCGCATCCGCCTTTAACGCACGTGCAATCGCATTAACATCATTGTGTGTCAACCCCTGTTCCAACAGCAATTTGGACAGCGTATCCCCCGATGCCACCATAACCACAGATTTACACTCGTTCAAACGTGCCGTACGCATCTGTGCCGGCGTACGTTTCGTCGCGACCAAGAATATTGCAACCAAACTTAACAGCACGGCCAACGCCATAACCAGTCTTGTCAGATTGCGGGTATTTATAATATTTTTTGCTTTTTCCATGACACCGATTATAATAGCAACATGGAAATAAATCAAGCGTTCACAACATTACAGCGCGCCGGTGGCATACGTGCCGCCCGTATTATCACGGAAAACACTAAAAAATTTTCTTGGTTTTCCGTCTGGCGCATGGCCCGAAAATTACGTCGCGGTATCCCCGTTGCAAAAATAATTGGTCATAAATGGTTCTATGGCATAAAATTTTATACAAACAAACACACACTGGACCCACGCCCGGACACCGAAACACTGGTCAGTGCGGTTATTTCTGACATCTTGCCAAACACAACACCCCGAATTTTAGACCTGGGGACGGGCACGGGTTGCATCATTTGTTCATTGGTCAAAAATATCCCGGATGCTTCGGGCGTGGCATTGGACAAATCATATCGCGCCCTGTGCGTTGCCCGCAAAAACATACGTAACCTGAACCTGAGTAATCGGATAGATACACTGCACGCATCATTTAATACCAAAAATCTGACACACGAAAAATTTGATATCATCGTATCAAATCCACCATACATTGCCCGTAAAGACACGCGTGTAAATACCGGCGCACTACACGATCCAAAAATGGCACTGTACGCACGCGACAACGGACTGGCCGCGTACAAAATAATCGCAAAAAACGCTAAGGACTGGATAAAACCTGACGGCAAATTGTACCTGGAAATCGGCGCGGACCAGGGAACAGATATAAAAAACATATTTATATCCAACGGTTGGGATTTACTGCGCAATGAATTTGACCTGGCCGGCATTGAACGTGTATTGATATTTACATTGGTGCAAAAATGAAACAATTAACAGACCAAGATATAGAACAAATGATTGGCGGGGACTTTTCACCCGACGACACCACAACCCGACACGCGGTTCGTTCTGAACTGCAACTGTCGCGCCGCATTCCCCACAAACGCATCACCCCACCAATGCACGCCACATTGGATTTACATCAATTTACCGAAGAACAGGCATGGTCCGCCATTATGGAATTGGCCCGTTCCGGCACACGTACGGCGAACATCATCACCGGCGCCAGTGGTATATTACGAATAAAATTTCAACAATGGGCACGCGACAGTCTGCTTACCCCACATATTATATCATTTTCCCCCATCAATAACGGCAGTTTTTTTGTAAAATTCAGGAAGAAACAGGATTAAAACAATGACACATATAAAAACCGTATACGATCATATCCGCAGCAACAATATCAAGACCGCATTACTGGTATTACTGTTTCCATTGATATTCATTGCCCTGGTGTTTTTATTTACCTGGACTGTATCACCACTGGAATCGGCAATTAGCACCACAATATCCGTTGCAATTCCGACAATCGTTGTCTGCGCAGTATGGTTACTGATATCATGGGCATTCGGCGATTCAATGATGCTGGGCGCGGCGCACGCACACGAAATCAGCGAAAACGACAAACAATATCGCGAACTGTTTCGCAGCGTTGAAAACGTTGCCCTGGCGGCGGGTCTGCCGACACCGCGCGTATATATAATCGAAGACGAATCGTTAAACGCCTTTGCGACGGGGCGCACACCACGCGATGCCTCTATTGCCCTGACCCGCGGAATAATAAAAAAATTGGATAAATCAGAATTATCCGGCGTAATTGCGCACGAAATGGCACATATCGGCAATCGCGATATTAGATTGGACATGTTACTAATAACCGGCGTTGGTGTCACCGTATTTATTGCAGACATAATTCTGCGCGGCATAATATACGGCAACCACAAATCGGACGACAATGACCGTGGTAACGGTGCGGCAGTATTGATGATGGTATGGTTGGCGTTTATGGTTTTTAATGGAATTATCAGTCCCCTGTTACGCATGGCGGTATCCCGCAACCGTGAATATGCGGCGGACGCGACCGCGGCACACATTACACGAAATCCAGGTGCATTGGCATCTGCCCTGAAAAAAATCAGCGCTGATTCACGCATTGAATGTTTGGATAAAGTAAAATCAATGTCATCTGCCTGTATTGCCAACCCATCTGCACCACGCGAATTTATCAGTGACCTGATGGCGACGCACCCACCAATTGAAAAGCGTATCAGTCGCCTGGAATCAATGAATATCAAATAACACAAAGGAAGGGAAAAAAAGTGGCAAATTTACATTTTCATTATGGGGTAATGAGCAGTTCTAAATCCGCATCGCTTATCATCAACGCGCATAATTTCACCAAAAACGGCATCCAGACCGAGGTTATCAAGCCATCATTTGATACCCGCTTTGGCAACGAAACGATTGTTTCGCGCATTGGTTTGAAGTGGGATGCCAAAACAATGCCGAATTTACAAAATTATGCCCCCGCCCCGAACACACGCGTTGTATTGGTTGACGAAGTTCAATTTTTCAGTCCGTCTGACATAGATAAACTGGTACAAATTGCCGACCTGCACGGCAAAATTGTAATGTGCTATGGTTTAATGACGGACAGCAACGAAAACATATTCCCCGCATCACGCAGATTGATTGAAGTTGGTGCAAAATTACACCGCATGGAATCGAACTGTCAGATTAATGGATGCATGAAAATGGCGACACACCACCTGCGCTTTGCGCCGGACGGCACGGTAATACGGGCCGGCGATCAATTTGCCCTGGGCGACGGGAACTATAAATCGGTATGTCGCGGTCACTATAACGAACTGTATCACGGGATAAAACAAAAGACAAAATAAGTGATAATTTTTCTTGCATTTTAAATAAAAAGGTATAAAATAACAAACCGTTGCATCCATAGCTTAACTGGATAAAGCATCTGACTACGGATCAGAAGACTGAGGGTCCGAATCCTTCTGGATGCGCCATCTATTTTTAGAACATGTAAAAGCCCCGTAAATCTGGGGCTTTTTAAGTTCGGAAGTTTTCCATTGTATATACAACATTATTTATTATACAAATAAAACCTATTGATTATTGCGTCAATT